>CAYPAB010000042.1:0-16395 GCA_964408605.1 uncultured Eubacteriales bacterium | reverse complement strand
TACTACAAAAATATTGATAAATCAATAACATTGATGCAATTTATTGAAGCAATTTACGAAAAAATTGAACAAAAAACTCGATCGCTTTTATTATCGCAAAAATAACGAGAGCCGTTCATGAAAAAACGGCTCTCGTTATTTTTGCGTAAAGTTATTGGCGTATTAACTTTATGACTATGTTATCACTCTTTTAACAGAAAATCAAGTAAAAAAAGATGGTTATATTCAACAAATATTTCGGTGCAAAATTATGCAATGATATTTATTCGGTTAAATTGCTTTTTTGTTAATGTTGTGTTAAAATCAAGAAAAAAGGATGGGTGGTAAATATGATTTATTTCTTTTTGATTTTGGGCATTGCGGCTTCCGTGGTTTTTATTTTCAACAGGCGAGCCGAAGTTTCCCTTAAAGTCGTTGTAATGAAAGGTATAGCAAGTATTTTCTTTGTGTTTACCGCTCTGTTTGCTTGCGCTTACAATCCTGATTGCCCGACTTATTTGGGCATTTGCACGGTTGCGGGTGCGTGTATGGGGATGCTCGGTGATATAGCGCTCGATTTGAAATACGCTTACCATAAGGATTCTACATCATATCTTAAACTCGGTCTTGTTTGCTTTTTGATAGGTCATATTTTCTATTTTATATCAATTCTTTCCGTGTACGGTGCATCAATTAAAAATTTGTGCATATCGGTGGGCTTCGGTGTACTTTTGTTTGCGGGAGTAATGCTTACCGAAAAACTTCTTAAACTCAATTACGGCAAATTTCAAATTGTTACCGCCGTTTATATCGGCGTTGTAGGTCTTACATGCGGGCTCGGTTTGAGTTATGCGTTGTTTGAGCCGTCGGCACATACGATTTCTTTTGCCGTTGCCATGGGATTTTTCCTGCTTTCCGACGCTTTGCTTGCCGGACTTTATTTCGGCATCAGCGAAAAGGACAGAAAAAACCAAATAGCGATTACATTTAATCATATCTTTTATTATGCGGCGCAGTATCTTATAGCGACTTCTTTGATTTTCTGCAGAGGGTAACCATGATTACTTCGAAACTTTACTATCGGGATGCTTATATTAAAAACTTTAATGCAACTGTTCTCTCTTGCGAATTTTCAGACGGCGTTTACGGAATAATTCTCGATAAATCGGCGTTTTTTCCGGAGGGTGGCGGTCAAAAAGCGGATGTCGGATTCATAGGTGATGCCGAAGTATTCGATGTTCGTGAAATTGACGGCAAAATCATTCACTACACCGAAATTCCGTTGGAATCGGGTTCAGAATACGAATGCAAAATCGATTGGCAATTGCGTTTTTCACGAATGCAAAATCACAGCGGTGAACATATCGTTTCGGGGATCGTTCATAAAGTATTCGGTTACGATAATGTCGGGTTTCATATGGATGATGACTGCGTGACCGTCGATTTTAACGGCGAACTCAATCGTGAACAACTCGATTTTGTTGAAAATTCGGCTAATTTTACCGTTTATAACAATTATAAAATAATATGCCGTTTTCCCGAAAAAAGCGAACTTGAATCACTCGATTACAGAAGCAAACTCGAACTTACCGAAAATGTTCGTTTGGTTGAAATCGAAAATACCGATTTGTGTGCCTGCTGTGCACCTCACGTGAAGCGTACAGGCGAAATCGGTGTGATTAAAATTCTTGATTTTATGCGACACCGAGGCGGTGTGAGGCTTGTTATGAAATGCGGTGAGACGGCACTTCTCGATTATCGTATGAAATACAACAGCATACACGAACTGTCGGGCTTGCTTTCCGCAAAACAAGATGAAGTCACCGACTATGTTCGTGCTCTTATGAGCGAACTCGATTCCGTAAGAAGAGATTTTCACGGTTTTAAAATGTCTGTTGCCGAAAACGACAGGGCAAACTTGATTTCGGTAGGTGAGTGTGCGTTTTTCGTCACCGAGTGTTACGACAGTGATATGATGCGTGATCTTGTTAATTTCGGCGTGTCGCATCATAAACTTTGCGCTGTCTTTTCGGGCGATGATGAATCGGGTTATTCCTACATCATCGGCAGTTCAACGCTTGATATGAGAAAATTCGCAAAAACCGTCAACGACTCTCTTTGCGGTAGGGGTGGCGGTAAAGATACCATGATCCAAGGTAAAGTTACCGCAAGTAAAAAACAAATTGCCGATTTTATCGGTTCATTGTCGTTTGAATAACTTAAATACCGTATGCCACCTTGAAAACAAGGTGATATATGTGCATTATATATTCAAAATATGACGGAGGCGTGTTACTATGTCTTTTGTATCTTCGCTACTAGAAAATGTTGTTAAATTACACGGGCGTGTTTGCTTGGAAAAAAATCGTATAAAAGAGCCGGCACGTTTAACGGTGGATTTTGACGGCAAACCCGTGAGCGACGGCTTTACGGTCGGCTTCGCAAAAGAAGTTGTTTTGCCCGATGATATCGACACAAACAAGTATTATATTGCGGGGTACGGCGAAAATAATCCGGCGAGGGGAGTTATTGACCCTCAGTATGCCCATGCTGTTTTTATCGATGACAACACCGGTCGTGGCGGTGTTTTGCTTATTTCACTTGACGCCGTGGGGCTTCTTAACAAGGATGTTCAACTCGTGAGGGAAAAACTCTCCGAGTTTAGAGATGTTACCGGATGCCGTAAAATTGATGTAATGTGCACACATAACCATGCGGGTATAGATACCATGGGCATTTGGGGCAGGCTTCCGTTTACGGGTAAAAACGAGAAGTTTATGAACCTCCTTTTCGATGCCGTAAAATCAGCGGCGTTTAAAGCATACGAAAATCGCAAAAAAGGTGATTTGTTTTTGGGAACGGTTGAAGTTCCCGATATGCAGGAGGATATACGTACTCCCGTTGTTTATTCAAAAACACTTACACGGTTCCGTTTTGTGCCGAATGACGGAAGCAATGAGGTTTGGATTATCAACTTTGCATCTCATTCCGAGTCGCTTCAGGGGTGCAACCACCTTGTAAGTGCTGATTTTCCGTGCTATTTGCGTGAGAAAATCAAAAATACCGTCAACGCCGACACTTTTTATACCGTCGGTGCAATCGGCGGTATGATAAGTATGGATATACCCGATGAACAGATTTTGCGAAAAGAACATCGGCTTATTGAATCGACACGTAATATAGGTTATAAATTGGCGGATTACGCTCTTTCGGTATCAAACGATATCAAACTTGACCCTGTAATTAACTTTGCCGTTAAAGAGTTTTATGCCGAAATCGATAACCCCGTTTTGACAATAGCGTGTGATATCGGCATAATGTCGGCGAACAAATACACAATGAAAACCGCTCCTAAATATTGGGCGCTTAAATCGGAAATTACTTATTACGAAATCGGCGGTAAAAAAATACTTCTTTTGCCTTGCGAACTTTTTCCCGAACTCGCTTTCGGCGGTGCTCTCGATTCGGAAAAATCCGCAACGGGAAAAGGTGCCGAATTCAATCCTCCGTTGCTTTGCGACTTAACTGGCGACAGCGAGATACTCATTTTCGGGCTTGCCAATGACGAACTCGGTTATGTTTTGCCACCTAACGATTATCTGCTGAATGACGATGCACCGTATATTGATAAAGCGATAGACCGTTTCGACAGGCGTCATTACGAAGAAACAAATTCAGTCGGCCCCAATACCGCAAGAGTGATTGCCGACACCGTTGCCGAAATTATTGCCGAAGTGAAAAAAGCCAAGTCATAAAACGGTTGAGTTTGCAAAAATTTTTATAAAAAAAGCACAGCCTACGGAAAATGTCCGTTCGGTTGTGCTTTTTCTCTTTTCTTTATTTATATTTTTCGCATTCGGCAACAGCCAATCTGTCGCAACGTTCGTTTTCGGGGTGTTCGTTATGACCTTTCACCCAATAAAAAGTAACGCTGTGAATGTCGAGCAACCGCAACAGTTCCGCCCACAGGTCGGGGTTGAGTGCCGGCTTTTTGTCGGCTTTTTTCCAGCCGTTTTTTTGCCACGAGTAAACCCAACCTTTCGTCACGGATTCGTACACATATTTTGAATCGGTCGTTACCGTAACTTCGCAAGGGTATTTAAGTGCTTTCAACGCGGATATTACGGCTGTTAATTCCATTCTGTTGTTTGTTGTGTCTTTTTCGCCACCGCTTAATTCTTTTTCGGTGCCGTTACACCTGAGCACAGCACCCCAACCGCCGGGGCCGGGATTACCGCTACAGGCACCGTCGGTGTAAATTTCGACTTTTTTCATTTTGCATCCTCTGAAAAATTTTTTTACATAATAACACACTTTTTGAACATTTTAAAGATATAAATGATATTTTTTCGGAGGATTATAAATGGTTGCGGTAATAGTTGACGGCGGAAACAAAAAAATTAACGAGTGTTTCGGCGTATCTTCGTGCCTTGAACTGCCTGTTTTTACCGAAACTTTAGGTGAAAAAACCGTGAAAAACATTTCTTTTGCGAAGCCCGAAAAAATATATGTCTGTTCGGAGTTTTTAAATTCGAGCAATTCCGTTTTCGGTGGGGAAACAGAGGTGATCACAGGTGTTAAGAGCATTGCCGATGTGTTTTCGGATAATCCGCAAGATTTCACTTGTTTTGTGTTTTCCGACGTTTATTTTGAGCCGGAAAGCGATTTTTTAAAATCTTCCGATATCTTTTTTTGCGATGATGCGGTCATAAAAAACACAAACGGTGAAAAACTCGCCGTTGTACTTCGAAATTCAAAAATATGCGAACTGTCGCAAGACGGAGATTTTAATGTAAGCGAAGTCGATTTTTCAAACAGTAAATCAATTGTGCTTGACTGTTATTCGAAAATCATAAACTCTCCCGATGATTACAAAGGTCTTATTACCGATATTCTGTGTGAAAAAACAGATATCCGTTTACCGGAAACGGCACAGGGCGTTTTTGCCGAGTCTGAAATTCCGCACGGTTATTTCGTCATAGTACCGCCTGTCTATTTCGGGGAAAACGTGCAGATTGAAAGCGGTTGTGTTATAGGCCCTAACACAGCGGTTATGAAAAACACTCTGATTGCCAAAAACACAAATATACGCAATAGTTTTATCGGCAAAAACTGTTATATTTCCTCCGGTTGTTTTTTCGATAATGCAATTTGCGGTGAAAATGTTTCCGTTCGCAGAAATTCGGCGGTTTTTTCGGGTGCTGTTTTAGG
This sequence comes from uncultured Eubacteriales bacterium, assembly GCA_964408605.1. Lineage (GTDB taxonomy): Bacteria > Bacillota > Clostridia > Oscillospirales > Acutalibacteraceae > DTU089. Next base: position 11,205 of record CAYPAB010000042.1, on the reverse strand, counting down.
TAAAGACTGTACTTTGGGCGAGGAAACCGTGATAGAAAACGGCACATATATCAAACCTTTTTCGAAAATAGACGATTCTAAGAAGAATTACGTTAACTTCAAGCGTGAAAGCACACAGTCACCTGCGGGGTTTTACGGCTATACACCCGAAAAATCGGCACTTTTGGGGGCTTCGCTTGGGATTGTTTTCGATTCGCCTAAAATTGCGGTTGCCGGTGACGGCAATTTAAATTCAACCGCATTGAAACTTTCGCTTTTGGCAGGTCTTATGACAACGGGTGCGGAATGTTACGATTTCGGGAATACTTTTTTGTCCTCGCTTCACTATTATATGGATTTTTGCGAGTTGGACTGTGCCGTGTTTGTCAGCGGTAACACCGAGGGAACGGCAATTACCGTTTTTCGCAAGGGGTTTTATTCACTTTCGAATGTCGATTACCATAATATTAAAAATGTTATGACCTCAGCCGATATAAAACGGTGTAACTCGGAAAATTGCAAAAATATTCGGCAGATTCACGGAATGCAACGGATGTACGTGCAAAATCTTATTAAAAGATTTGAAAGCAAACCGAATTTTATGCCGATTTTCGAATGCGAAAACAAAAGGATACAAAGCATTACGGAGATTGCCGTTTCGAAAATCGGTTTTAAATCGGGCAAAAAAAGAGTTGCTTTCAAAATAAACAACGACGGCACAAAAGCGAGTGCCGAAAGCGAAGGCAAACACTTTTCACACGAAAAACTTCTTGAAACCGTTTTGTATTTTATCGGTGAAAAAAGAGGTAATAACTCAAACGGATTTCGTGACCGAAACGAAGAACTTCACTACCTCGATGCGGTCACTTTGTGCTTTGAAGTGCTTGAAATACTGCATAAAAACAACTTAACGCTGAACGATGCAAGCGATATGCTGCCCGATTTTTATGTTGCCGAGAACACCGTTAATTCAAATGTGCCGTTGAGCGTTTTGGTGTCCGAATTGAGCAATAATAACAGTGTGCGGTTTAAAGCGGGGCAGTTGCTTTTTCAAGAGAGAAATTCGCAGGTTTCGATAAATAAAACTTCGAATGGATCTTTAAAGATAGCCGTTAAAGGTGCAGATTACGAAACGGCTTGCGAAATTGTCGGTAATTTGACGGAAATTATCGGCGGTTATTAACTTGACATTAAATGAGAATAATTGTATTATATATAGAAGATAATCAGGTTACTATGCCGTCTTGTTTAAGTCGGCTTTACATATTTTAAGAATTTAATAATTTCAAGTCAAAAAACGCAAGGTGCGTTTTGACACTTTAGGAGAGAATTATGCAAGAAAATAAAACTCAAAAAAACACACAGAAAGTTCAGGAGACTAACCAAAAAAGTCAGAAGAATACAAAAAACTCCAAGAACACAAAAAGTACAAAAGCAGCAAAAAGCACAAAAAATCCCAAAAACACCAAAAATTCAAAACAGAATGTTCAAAACGAGGCTAAAAAACAGGTGGAAAGCCGTAAAAAAGAAGAAAAACAAAAAACCAAAGACCTTAAACAGTCACGCCAAATGAAAAAGAACGCAGTCAAAAACGATAAAAAAGGTAAAAACGGCTCGCTCTATTCACGTGTTACTCCGCCTGTGAAAAAAACGCCTGTAAAAATATCTTTTTTGGGTGGTATCAACGAAGTCGGAAAAAATATGACGTGCTACGAATACGGCAAGTCAATGCTTATTGTCGATTGCGGTTTGGCTTTTCCGGAATCGGATCAACTCGGTGTCGATTTCGTAATACCCGATTTTTCGTTTGTTGAACGTAACACCGACAAACTCAAAGGTGTAATTATTACTCACGGTCATGAAGACCACATAGGAGCACTTTGCTATCTTTTAAAGAAAATTAAAGTACCCGTGTATGCAACTTTGCTCACAGCGGGGCTCATACGAGGGAAACTTTCCGAACATAAACTTGACCATGAAGTCGAGATTAACATAGTTAAAGCGGGCGACGAAGTCGTTTTAGGTGATTTTTCGGTTGAATTTATTAAAGTCAACCACTCAATACCCGATGCGGTAGCACTTGCTATTAAAAGTGAGGCAGGCACGATTATTCAAACGGGTGACTTTAAAATCGACACAAGCCCGATTGACGGCGGTATCATCGATTTGTCACGCTTTGCGGAACTCGGCAGGGAAGGTGTTCTTTGTTTGCTTTCCGACTCGACAAATGCCGAACAACCCGGTTATTCGCAAAGTGAAAGCAAGGTCGGTGAAACATTCCGCAATCTGTTTACACAAGCGGGCGACAGGCGAATCATCATAGCGACATTCGCTTCCAATATACACAGAGTTCAGCAAATTATCGATATTGCCGCACAGACGGGCAGAAAAGTTGCTCTTTCGGGAAGAAGCCTTGAAAATGTTGTTTCCATTGCATCGGAACTCGGCTATGTCAATGTTCCCGACGGCACGCTTATCGGTATTGACGATATTAAAAAATATTCCGACGACAGACTTGTTATAATCACAACTGGGAGCCAAGGTGAGCCGATGTCCGCTCTTTCGAGAATGGCATCGGGCAACCACAGAAAAGTTACGATCGGCTTTAACGATTGCGTTATTATTTCCGCAAGGCCGATACCCGGTAACGAAAAAACTGTTTACCGTGTAATTAACGATTTGCTCCGTTTGGGTGCCGGTGTTATTTACGAAAAAATGTATGACGTTCACGTTTCGGGTCACGCTTGTCAGGAAGAATTGAAAATAATGCTTTCTCTTGTCAAACCGAAATATTTCATACCGGTTCACGGTGAGCAAAAACACTTGCGTTATCATGCGAAAATAGCCGAAAGCATCGGCATTGACCGGAACAATATTCTCATTGTCGATAACGGATATGAAGTTTCGGTCAGCGAGCAGTCGATTTCCGTTTCGGGAACGGTCGCAAACGGCAAAGTATATGTTGACGGTTACGGTGTCGGCGATGTCGGAACACGTGTTATGAAAGAGCGTTTGCACCTCGGTCAAGACGGTATTATCATAATCGCCGCCACGATAGACGGTGCATCGGGCGAACTTCTTTCCGGCCCCGAAGTTTTTTCAAAGGGGTTTGTGTATGTTAAAGAGGCGGAACTTCTTATGAAAGAAGCGGTCGCACTCTCAATGCACGTTATAGACAGTTTCCCGCCGTACAGTTTCGATATAAATTCAATGAATGTTAAATTGCGAGATGAAATTTCCCGCCTTATGTATGAAAGAACGAAACGCAGTCCTATGATACTGCCGATTCTTATGCAGGTTTAACGGAGGGATTACATGAAGTTTAAACCGTATTTTTACCAAAATCCTCTGGGGTTTATTTCAGTTTCGGTGTTGGCTGTTTTTTCGGTTGTTGCGTTTTTTATCGATTTTAAACTCTTTATAGCGTTTGTGACGGCGTTTGTCGTTCTTCTTGTTGCCAACATAGTTTATTCCGTTTTTTCGTTCGGTAAAAAAGGCAAATATCTTGCCGAAATAAGCAAATCGCTTTCCGCCGAGAATGACGGCGGTGTTTCCGATTTTCCGTTGCCCGCCGTCGTTTCCGACAAATACGGCAATATCACGTGGTTTAACAGGCAGTTTAAGGAAGAAATACTTGAAAATTTCAAAATCAAAAAACTTTCGATGAATGTGTTTTTCGATGACTTTTCTTTTTCAAAACTTGCCGAAGAACGTATTTCCGATGCGCATTGCGGTGACAGTGAATATACTGTTTTTTCAATGCCGTTGGGTTCGGGGAATTCCGCAATGTGTTTTTATTTTTACGATGACACATATTGGAAACAAATAGCCGATGAATATTATTTTTCACGTCCTTTTGTTATGATGATGCTTGTTGACAACATCGAGCAATTGTCACGAGGTCTTACCGACAGCAAATTCGCTTTGGTTTTGAGCGGTATTGAAAGTATAGTTGAAAATTGGCTTAAAGAAGAAAGCGTTGTTCTTAAAAAAATCGGCAACGGCAACTTTTTGGTCATCGGCGAAAAAAGGAATCTTGACAACCTTTCCGAAAATAAGTTTTCCGTTTTGAACGAAGTTCGTGATTATTCTTACAACGGAACACCCGTGAATGCAACGCTTTCCATCGGTGTCGGAACGGGTGAAACTTTCAGCGAATGTGAAAACAGAGCCAGAAAATCGCTTGATATGTCGCTTAGCCGAGGCGGTGACCAAGCAGCTGTGTATACAGATGGCGGTTACATATATTTCGGCGGTGTTTCGAGCCGTCTTAATGATAATTCACGTGTTTCACCGAGGCAAACAGCGGCTAATATTTCAACTCTCATAAAACAGTACCGCAAAGTCTTTGTTATGGGGCACAAATATTCCGATTACGATTCCATAGGTGCCGCAATGGGTATGCAGTATTTTGCCGAGTCCAACGGTGCCGAGTCTTATGTTGTTGTAGATTCGAAAACAACGCTTGCATCCGCACTTGTTTCCCTCTCACGTGATAACGGATACAAATCCTTTATTTCGCCGTCGAAGGCAACCGATATTTGCGATGACGAAACACTTGTTATAGTTGTTGATACGCAAAGGCACGTGCTTCTTGATTCGCCCGACTTATACGACCTCGCCGCCGCTACGGTTGTGATAGACCACCACAGGCGTTCCGACGACTACCTTGAAGATGCGGAAATATCATACAGTTCGCCGAAGCCTTCGTCTGCGTGTGAAATGGTTGCGGAACTTATCGAATATTCGACTATTCAGGAAAATTTACCGTCGGTTATTGCAACCGCTTTGATGTCGGGCATCGTTCTCGACACCAAAGATTATGTTTTAAGAACTTCCCAAAGGACTTTCGAAGCGGCGGGCTTTTTGCGAGACAGCGGTGCCGATACCGTTCAAGTCAAAAAGTTATTCGCAATCGATTCCGATATGGTTTCGCTTAAAAACGAAATTATTGCGAAAAGTACCGCAAACAACGGTTTTATGATAGGAACCGCCGTCAGCGACAGCAAAGATATGCGTGTTGTCACATCTTCCGCCGCCGATGAAATGCTTAATATCGAGGGCATAAAAGCGGCGTTTGTGATTTTCAAAATCGGTGTCGGTAAAATGCAAATATCCGCACGTTCTTTGGGCGATGTCAACGTTCAGTTGATTATGGAAAAACTCGGCGGTGGTGGGCACAGCACAATGGCCGCCACCCAACTGAAAGGTGTCAACACAGAGCAGGCAAAACAAATGCTCGAAACGGCAATAGGCGAGTATATTTCAAACCAATAATATAAATAATCTTTCAAACGGAGGTATCATAAATGGATGTATTTTTGAAAAGTGACGTTAAAGGCTTAGGCAAGAAAGGTGAAAAAGTCAGCGTTTCCGAAGGCTACGCAAGAAACTTTCTTTTTCCCCGTGGGCTTGCCGCCGAAATGAACGCTCAGTTTATGTCCGAGTTAAAAAACAAAGAGTCATCCGAAAAATTCAAAGCGGATGAGGAACTTAAAACGGCAAAAGCCGTTGCCGAAAGAATCAACGGTAAAACGGTTGTTATTAAAGCAAAGGGCGGTGCGAACGGCAAACTTTTCGGTTCCGTTACCGCAAAGGAAATTGCCGCACTTATTTGCACACAGTTTTCCGTTAAAGTCGATAAACGCAAAATAACGGTCGACGATATCAAAACATTCGGCACATATAACACACAAGTCAGGCTTCATCCTCAGGTTACCGCTGACTTTAAAGTTCAGGTAACCGAGGAATAAATTTCATTCTGAAAGGGATATGGATATGGCTGATAATATCGGGCTCACGACTTTTGACAACATTAACCTTCCTTACAGCATGGAAACCGAACAAGCCGTTATCGGTTCTGTTTTAATAAATCCCGAATGCGTTAGTGTTGTTCTTTCAAACGTAAAACCCGACTATTTTTATATGCCTCAACACAAAGCGATAATGGAGGCAATTGTCATTCTTGACACTTTGGGTTCGAGGATCGACGCATTGACAATTCTTGATAAGTTAAGTTCCGACGGTTCATTCGATATGGATTCCGGCAAGAACTATCTTTTTCAACTTGCTCAAATTGTTCCGTCTGCCGTTAATGTTGAGAACTACTGTCGCATTGTAAGAGAAAAGTATTTTTTACGTTCTTTGATTACGATTTCAAAAGAAACTATCGATGCCGCCACCGACGGCGGTGCCGAGGCCGATAAAGTTTTAGATGCGGCGGAACAAAAAATTTATGATATAAGAAAAGGCAAAACAACCGGTGCGCTTCAACGTCTCAGTGATGTTATTTCCGCCGAAGTTTATCCGAATCTTGTTAAAATTTCATCGGATAATGCCGACGAATACAAAGGTATTCCCATGGGATTTTCAAAGATTGACGAAATAACATCGGGTCTTAACCGTTCCGACCTTATTTTGATCGGTGCCCGTCCCGCAATGGGTAAAACGAGTTTTGCGTTGAATATTGCACGAAATGTTTCGATAACGGGCAAAAAAGTCGTCTTTTTCTCGCTTGAAATGTCAAACGAACAGTTGGCTGCACGTGTTCTTTCAACCGAAGCACGAGTTGAATCGAACAAATTGCGTTCGGGTGAAATAACGTCTGAGGAATGGGTGCGTCTTGCCGAGGCTACCGACCGACTCACAAAATGCAATCTGTATTTTGACGATACCGCTTCGATCACCGTTCCCGAAATCAAATCGAAAATCAAGCGTGCAAAAGACGTCGACTGCGTAATTATAGACTACCTTGGTCTTATGGAATCCGCAAAGAAGAAAGAAAACCGTGTTCAGGAAGTTACCGAAATAACAAGAAGTCTTAAAATGCTTGCAAAGGATTTAAAGATTCCCGTAGTTGTTTGTGCGCAGTTGTCACGTGGACCCGAAAAGAACAACAAAACATCGAACAGACCTATGCTTTCCGACCTTCGTGATTCCGGTTCAATCGAGCAGGATGCCGATATCGTTATGATGCTTTACCGTGAGGGTTATTATAAAAACAGTGCGCAAAACGCCGATGAAATCGATATGACGCAAGCCGATGTCGATATCGCCAAAAACAGGCACGGCCCCACCGAGAGAGTTAAACTTCATTGGGATGCACAGTACACACTTTTCTCGACTTTGGAGTACAGAAATGAATAATTACTCGCTGACGGTTAAAGATAAAGTTTTGTCCGCTTTAAGGGAGTATTCTATGCTCGAAAACACCGAAAAAGTCGTTGTCGGTTTTTCGGGCGGTGCGGATTCGCTGTGCCTGTTGCATATTTTGAACTCTTTAAAAAGTGTTTTGAATATTACGGTTGCCGCCGCTCACGTCAATCACGGAATCAGGGGTGAGGAGGCAAAACGTGATGCCGATTTTACCGCAAAATACTGCGAAGACAATAATACGGAATTTAGTTTGCTTGAAGTGAACTGCATCGAAGAATCAAAAAAAACGGGCGAAACGCTCGAAGAATGTGGCAGAAGGCTTCGGTATGCATTTTTTGATGGATTTTGTGACGGCAAAACAAAAATCGCCACGGCGCACAACTGCAACGATAATGCCGAAACCGTGATTTTCAATATAATAAGAGGTTCGTCTTTTAACGGCGGTTGCGGTATTCCGCCCGTTCGCGGTAACATTATAAGACCTTTGATTTTTTGCACCCGTGAAGAAATCGAGGGCTACTGTAATGAAAACGGACTTCCGTTTGTAACTGACAGCACGAATTTATCGGATGAATACACGAGGAATAAAATACGGCATCTTATATTGCCGGTTGCGAAGGAAATCAATTCCGCCGCCGTTAATAATATTTCTTCGTTCAGCGAATCGTTGAAAGAGGTAACCTTGTTTGTTACAAAAGAAGCCGAAAAATCACTCGATGATGCCTTTATATCAAAAGGTGTTTATAAGGCATCTTCTTTGACAGTTCTTGATAAAGCGGTGTTAAAACAGGCGATTGCAATTGCGTTCGCACGGTTTTCGAACCGCACTCTTGACGGCAAAAAAATCGGTGCCGTGTGTGATTTGCTGAATTTAAAAGGCAGGCTTCAACTGTACGGTGATATTTACGCCGAAGTTGTGAAAGACAGATTTCGCTTTTTTTATAACGAAAATGCCGAAGAACCGTTTGAAACGATTGTTGACGGCGTACCTTTCGAATATGACAGCGGTTCATACCGAATAAATATTTCTCAATACACAAATAATTCAAAAAAATTTAATAAATTAGTATTGGATAATCTTATAGACTGTGATAAAATTGTTGGGAAAATTTCTTTAAGGTGCCGTCGTGAAGGCGACAAATTCACATTCCCGAAAAGGAATGTTACAAAATCTCTTAAAAAACTTTTCAACGAATTGAACATACCCGTCGAAAAGCGTGTTTCGTTGCCGTTGCTTTGCGACGATAACGGTGTTGTTTGGATATATTCCGTCGGCGTTGACGCAAGGTGTAAAGTCGATTCCGATTCAAGTAATATTATTTTTGTTAGGGGAGAAGATAATGATAGGCAATAATATGTTTGACGATATTGAACGTATTTTAATTTCCGAAGAAGAACTTTCAAATATCGTTAAAGACCTCGGCAGCAAAATATCCGAGGATTATAAGGGCAAAAATTTGCTTTTGGTAAGCGTTCTTAAAGGCTCGGTCGTTTTTATGGCTGATCTTATGCGTGAAATAACAATTCCGTGCAATATTGATTTTATGGCGGTATCAAGTTACGGTGCCGGCACGAAGTCTTCGGGCGTTGTAAAAATAATCAAAGACTTGGATTCATCCATCGAAGGCAAAGATTTGCTTATTGTTGAGGATATTCTCGACAGTGGCAGAACTTTAAACTATATTAAAGAGATACTTCTTGCAAGAAACCCAAAAACCATTAAAATTTGCACTCTTTTCGATAAACCCGAAAGGCGTGATGTCGATTTATATGCCGACTATATCGGCACAAAAGTCCCGAATGAATTTATTGTCGGTTACGGGCTCGATTACGGCGAATACTACAGGAATCTTCCGTATATCGGTGTGTTAAAAGAATCGGTTTATTCCGAATAATATAAAAATTTTTAAAAGTGAGGTGAGCTGTTATAAAAGGCAGCGAAAAAATCAAATCGTTTTTACCGTATATCGCAATTCCGCTCATAGTGGTGCTGTTTATTGCGTTTTATACTTCGGGTACTCCGAAAAAATCAAAACTCGAATATTATCAGGTTGTTGAGTATTTTGATACCGGTAAAGTTACGGAATATGAATTGAATATCGGCTCAGGTGTGCTTGATTTCAAACTTAACGACGGAAAATCATCAAGATACACCGTGCCCAATGTCAATTTGTTCCTTGAGGATGTTCACGATTCCGTAGTTGAATACAACCGCAAAAATCCCACAACACCGATAAAGTATAATTATGTGTCCGGAACTTCTTATTCGTTCTGGTTGCAACTGATACCCTTGATTTTGTGTGTGATTGTTGCCGTCGTAGGCGGTTATATATTCATAAAAAGAATGAATAATACCATAACCTCCGAAAACAACCGTGCAATGAGTTTCGGTAAAGCACGTGTTAAGTTCGGTAAGGATGAAAAACGCAAGACAACTTTCAAGGAGGTTGCCGGTGCCGACGAAGAAAAGGAAGAACTTAAAGAGATTGTTGAGTTTTTAAAAGACCCCAAAAAGTTTACCGAACTCGGTGCAAGAATCCCGAAAGGCGTTTTGTTGGTGGGCCCTCCCGGTACGGGTAAAACTTTGTTGGCACGTGCCGTTGCGGGCGAAGCGGATGTTCCGTTCTTTTCGATTTCCGGTTCCGATTTCGTTGAAATGTATGTCGGTGTCGGTGCTTCACGTGTCAGAGACCTTTTTGACCAAGCAAAAAAGAACTCTCCGTCGATTATTTTCATTGACGAGATCGATGCCGTCGGTCGTCACCGTGGTGCCGGTATGGGTGGCGGTCACGATGAGCGTGAGCAGACCCTTAACCAGTTGCTTGTTGAAATGGACGGTTTCGGCAACAACGAAGGCATAATTATTATCGCCGCTACAAACAGACCCGATATTTTGGATCCCGCTTTGCTCCGTCCCGGACGTTTCGACAGACAGGTTACCGTCGGCAGACCCGACCGAAAGGGCAGAGAGGAAATTTTGAAAGTCCACGCCAAAAACAAGCCTTTGGGCCCCGATGTTGACCTTAAAACCGTTGCTCACGGCACAGTCGGTTTTGTCGGTGCGGATCTTGAAAATCTTCTTAATGAAGCGGCGCTTCTTGCCGCAAAACGCAACAAAAAAGCAATCACAATGACCGAAATCGACGAGGCAACCATAAAGGTTGAAGTCGGTGCCGAGAAAAAGTCAAGAAAATATACCGAAAAAGATAAAAAGATCACCGCTTATCACGAGGCGGGTCACGCGGTTTCCGCTTACTATCTTGAAAACTGCGAGGCTGTTTATGAGGTTTCGATAATACCTCGTGGTATGGCGGGCGGTTACACTCTTTACCGACAGGATGAAGATTCAAGCCATCTTCTTAAATCCGCAATGATTGACCGAATCGTTTCGGCGATGGGTGGCAGGGTTGCCGAACATATTGTATTCGGCGATATTTCCACCGGTGCTTCGCAAGATATTGCGCAGGCTTCCGAAATTGCCCGTTCGATGGTCACAAAATACGGTATGAGCGAGAAGTTGGGCCCCGTTCTTTACGGTAAAGACAATGATGAAGTGTTCCTCGGTATGGATTATTCCAATTCTCAAAATTACTCCGATGCATACGCCAATATTATTGACGACGAAGTCAAGAGAATTATGAACGAATGCTATGCGAAGTGCGAGGAACTTCTTACGGTTCACCGTGATAAACTTACACTTATTGCCGAAACACTTATCAAGCAGGAAAAAATCAACAAAGAACTTTTCGTTAAACTTATGAGTGATGATTACACTCCCGATGAACAAGCGGAAAAGACTCAGGAAACAACTCCCGCAGAGGCGGAAATTGTTACCGAAGTTGCCGTTGAAAACGTCGGTGACATCGACGAAAATGTCGGTGAAACCATAGGCGAAAACGACTGATAAAACTACAGGCTGTAAAAAACTTGCGGGTTTTTTACAGCCTGTTTTTCAGTAAATTTAAAAGAATCGAGAAAATGCGAAACGGACAATAAACCAAAATTATTCGAAATATAAGGCGTTTCTTCACCGCAGATATACTGCCGTATATCAAGGGGAAAAACGCATTG
>CAYPAB010000041.1:0-16968 GCA_964408605.1 uncultured Eubacteriales bacterium | reverse complement strand
AGGCAGAGGTTACGGAGTTCATTTGCTTTCTTTTCGAGAGCAAGCCACTCCTGTTTTGAAAGTGCCATTGTAATTTCCTCCTAAATTATATTTACCGAAAACATCGGTTAAGTTCAGATTTCGGGGTGCAGTTTTTTAACCGCTTTAAACGCGTCTTCCGCAATTTCGATCGTTCTGTTGATATCTTCATGTGTAAGAGCGGCATTGATAAAGTGGTTGTGGTGAGAAGCGAAGAAAGCACCTCTGTTAACGCACTCGGCTATCCAATCTTGGTGAAGAAGCAACGAATCGTCGTTTGCGATTCTCAAATAGAACAAAGCGGGTGCGCCGGAAACAACTAAGTCAAAACCATGCTCCGCACCGGCTTTTTTAAGACCGTCGGTAAGTTCGGTACCCAATTTGCGGAAAAGTTCGGGAGCGTTGAGTTCTTTGAGTTTGTTAATACAAGCGATACAAGCGGCAAACGGAACCGCACTCATCCAGTAAGAACCGGTGTAGGAAAGGCTCGATGCGGCGTTTTTAAGAAATTCTTTACCGCAGAAAGCCGACATATTGTAGCCGTTGGCAAGCGCCTTGCAGAAGCAGATTATATCAGCCTCGAATCCGAAGAAATGGTCGCTGCCGGCAAGGTCAAGACGGAAACCGCAACGAACGTCGTCAACGATAAGAACGATGCCGTGTTTTGTGCAAAGTTCACGGACTTCTTTCCAGAAACCGTCAACGGGGAACGAGTTGTCAAGGAAGTTGCCGTGGTTGTAAGGCTGTGCGATAAGCGCGGCGATCTCGCCTTCGTTTTCGGCGATAATCTTTTTAAGACCCTCAATATCGTCCCAACGTGCATAGAGGTTGTTCGCAACATCTTCGGGAGTAACGCCCGGATAGTCTATTTTTTGAACCATGGGCGAAACGCCGTGATAGAAGTTGTTGAAGAAAATAAGTTTCTTTCTGTGTGTATGTGCACGTGCCGTGAGGATTGCACCCTGTGTTGCGTCGTTACCGTTTTTGGCGAAGAACGCCCAGTCGGCACAGTTTACGGTATCAACAAGAAGTTCCGCACATTCAACCATAATTTTGCCGGGTGAAGTTGTGCAGTTGCCTTTTTTGATTTGTTCGATTGCGGCGGCGTCAACGTCTTCGTCGCAATAGCCGAGAACGTTGGGGCCGTATGCACACATATAGTCGATGTACTTGTTGCCGTCAACATCCCAGAAATATGTGCCCTGTGCTTTTTCCGAAAAGCGGGGCCATCTGTTAACGGGGATAAACTGACCTTCCGCAGGGCCGAGATGCCCGTAAACGCCGGCGGGGATTACCTTTGCGGCTCTGTCGTACCATTCATCCGACTTGGTGTTTTTATACAAAGGGAATTTTTTACTCATTATGGTACCTCCTTACCCTGTTATGCAAGATACAACGCAACTCTGTCGAGAATGCGGTTGATGTTGTCGAGCATACTTACAAGACCGTGCATTTCGATTTTGCCCGTTCCGATGCAAGCAAGTGCGTTAACATTGCCGTCGAAAAGAGCACGTGCCGTTTCGATAGATTCAAAAATCATCGAAGCACGGTATGACGAGGGAGTTTTCTTCAAAGTTATCAAGCGGTGGTTTTTGCACACTACTTCGATTCCGGGGCCGTTTTTGACGCCCATGTAAACGCTGCCGTCTTCAATTGCTTTCGCACTGAATTTACCGACTTCGTCATTGTTGCCTATTTGCGCAATGGCAACACCGATCGTGTAGAGCATAAGTTTTGTGCTTGTTTCGAAGAAAACGGGGTCTTTCAAATCTTCTTCCGACGCTCTTAAATATTTTGAAAGCAGATCGGTAAGGGGAAGAAATGTTTTCAAAAGGAAACCGATATGTAAAAATCCTTTTGAGGGAATAGGTGTTACCGTGCCGTCGATAAGTCCGTTGAATTTTTCACAACTTGAAAACGGAAGTTTTACGTCACAGTTACCGCAACCCTGTTCCAAACGGCATTTGCCGTTTTTGAAATACAAGGTAGCGGAGGGACCGCCCTTAACCTCAAAACCGATTGAAACCGGTTTCTTGCCCGCAAGAAGTTCGGAAGCTTCGGGAACAAGTTCACAGAGATTTTCCAATGTGCCGAAAATCGCAAACATATTTATATATGCGAGCGTTTTGGTATCCATCAAATTTTGCAAATCAAACATCCTCCTTTAATTGCTGTTTAAAGTCTATCATATTTTAACAGAATAATGGTGCAATGTCAACAAACTTAAGCAAATAAACACAGAAAAATTTGTTGTTTTCTGCCCACTTGCCTCAAGATTGTTAAAAACTTGAACAATTGTAATTTTCGCTGTTTCAACCTGCATAAAACACTTGTTAAATTTTTGTTAAAAGTACACACTATTTAATCGAAGCCTCTGTTTTTCCTTGACTTTTTAACATAACATTGTATAATAAAAGTGAACGTAAATTCACTCTTAAGGAGGTCTTTCAATGGATACAAGATTCGCAATCGGTGAGTATAACGACGCCGCTGCCGTAACAAAGCAACTCGACGAACTCATCAAAAAACCCATTTACACTATCAAACCCGATGTTCTCAAAAAATACGAGGAGGAATACTTCGATAAAAAGTGTGCCAAAAGTAAAGAGATGATCGAGGAAGCAAAACAGGTTATCCCCGGCGGTGTTCAGCATAACCTTGCTTTCAACTATCCCTTCCCCCTTGTTTTCACAAAGGCAGACGGCATGATGCTCTATGACGTTGACGGAAACGAATATTTCGACTTCCTTCAAGCGGGTGGCCCCACGGTTTTGGGCTCAAACCCCAAAGTTGTCAGAGATCAGGTTATCGACCTTCTTAACACTTGTGGCCCCTCAACGGGTCTTTTCCACGAATTCGAATACAAACTCGCAAAGAAAATTTCCGACAGCGTTGAAACCGTCGATATGTTCCGTATGCTCGGTTCGGGTACGGAAGCGTGTATGGCGGCTATCCGTGTTGCGAGACTCGCCACTAAGAAAAAGAATATCGTCAAAATGGGCGGTGCATACCACGGCTGGAGCGATCAACTCGGTTACGGTATTCGTGTTCCCGGCTCTAAATTCACACAGACTCACGGTGTTCCGCTTTATCTTTACAAACACACTCAGGAATTCTTCCCCAACGACCTTGATTCTCTTGAAAGAGTTCTCAGACGCAACCTCCTTACGGGCGGTACCGCTGCCGTATTCATTGAGCCTGTAGGCCCCGAAAGCGGTACAAGACCTCTTGACAAAGACTTCAACAAAGGCGTTGAAAGACTTTGCCGTAAATACGGCACACTTCTCATATTCGACGAGGTTGTTACAGGTTTCCGTATCGGTATGGCAGGTGCGCAGGGTTACTACGGCGTTTCGCCCGACCTTACCATATTCGGTAAAGTTATCGCCGGCGGATATCCCGGTGCAGGCGGTATCGGCGGTAAGAGAGAGTATATGAAATACCTCGGTGCCGGTCTCGATTCAAGCGGCGAAAAAGTCAAAAAAGCATTTATGGGTGGCACAATGGCGGCAACTCCCCTTTCTTGCGTTGCGGGTTACTACACCCTCGAAGAAATCGACAAACAGAACGCCTGCCAGAAAGCCGGTCAGATGGGCGACAGAATCACAAAAGGACTTCAGGAACTCATCAAAAAATACAATCTTCCCTTCGTTGCATTCAACCAAGGTTCAATTTGCCATCTTGAAACAGTAGGCACAATGCACTTTGCTATCGACTGGACAAAGCCGTGGACGATTCCGAATGTTATCTCCGAGACAAGTGCAAGAAAAACCGAAATGCAACACATGGGTGCCGCTTATATGGCAGAGGGTCTCGTAACTGTCGGTGGCAGCCGTCTTTACACTAATGCTCAGTATACTCCCGAACTTATCGACGAAGCGCTCAGAAGATTCGACAGAGTTTTCGCAAATGTTGCTCTTAAGGTGTGATTTTTAATGGAAATACTTGACGCTAAAGAATTAGTTATAAAAGCAGGTCACGAACTTTTAAAAGCCGGACTTATCGTCAGAACGTGGGGAAACATCAGTTGCCGTATCAACGACAAACAGTTCGTCATTACCCCCAGCGGAAAAGCGTATGACACGCTCACTCCCGACGATATTGTTCTCGTGAACATTGCCGACCTCTCTTACGACGGTGACGTTAAGCCGTCGTCGGAAAAAGGCATTCACGCATCGTGTTACGAACTCCGTCCCGAAATCAACTTTGTTATTCATACCCATCAAAAGAACGCTTCCGTTGTCAGCACTCTCGGCCTTGACATCAACAACATCACGGGCGAAGCGGCGGATATCATCGGAACGGATGTTCCCTGTGCCTCTTACGGTCTTCCCGGTCAACCCAAACTCCGTCAAGGTGTTATAGTCGCTCTTACACGTTCATCGTCAAAGGCGGCGATTATGAAGCATCACGGTGCCGTTTGCCTCGGAACCGATTACAAAGACGCTTTCGCCGTTGCCGAAGCGCTTGAAGGTGTTTGTGAAGAATTCATCGTTGACCGTTGCCGTAAAGTTTCCGGAAAAGCGATTGACACATTTTCCGGTGTTGTCGATTACATCTCCGATGTTTTAAAATCCGACGACAAATATAAACCCGCAAAGGAATTCGCCCCCTGCGACAGTACCCGAAAAGGCAACTGTTTCTTCGTCGGTGAAAAAGACAAACCCTGCGCCATTATCGACACAAAAAGCGGTGCTTGGGTAGGTGGCGGTGATATCCCCGACAGCGCCGATATGCATTGGGCGATCTACAAGGCGAGAAAAGATGTCAACTATATCCGTCACACAAAAGACGAAAACGTTGTTGCGATGTCACGAAAAGGCAAAACAATGAAACCGCTTCTTGACGACCTTGCTCAACTTTGCGGTCCCGTTGTTAAAAGTGCCGTGTTCAATCCGTCGGACACACTCAAATCAGGCAAAAAAGTTGTCCGTGCGCTCGGCAAACGCAATGCGGTATTCGTCAAAGACAACGGTGCTGTTTGCGTAGCGGGTAACCAATACGATGCCGAAGCGGTCGAAATCGTTATGGAAAAAGGCTGCAAAACGGCGGTCGGCGCCGAACTTTATGCCGAAACAAAACCGATCGGTGTTTTTGATGCGTATCTTATGAACTTTATTTATAAGGTAAAATATTCAAAAAAAGCGGGTAAATAACACTTTACAAATGCAAATTTGTGTGTTATAATACCAAAGCCTTATAACTCGGAGTATGGAGCAAGCGTTTTTACGCATTCACCTACCCTGCTTCTGGGTTATTCGGGAATATTTAAAGAGGTGAAAAATATGACACAAGCAGAAAAACAGGCAATTATCAAAGAATACGCCACTCATGAGGGCGACACAGGTTCTCCCGAAGTGCAAATCGCCGTTCTTACCAAAAGAATCAACGACCTTAACGCACACCTTAAAGAGAATATGAAAGACCACCACTCCCGTCGCGGTCTTCTTAAAATGGTCGGTCACAGAAGAAACCTTCTTGCGTACCTTCAAAAGACCGATATCGAACGTTACCGTGCTATTGTCGCACGTCTCGGTCTTCGTAAATAATTGCTCTTATCGGGACAAACGGCAAACCGTTTGTCCCGTTAGCCGTTTTTTAAAATACTTTTTAAAACACTTTAACGGCTTCGCACTTACAAACAATCCGCAGATTAAATACTCACAAACAATCCGTACATCAAGGTTTTAGCGATAAAGAAAAGTGTAAAATCTTTTTTGCGTTTTTCTTTGTTGCTAAACCATTTGATACGGAAATAAAATAAACGAGGTAAAAAATATGTTTTTTAAGGATTTCAAAACATTTGAAACTGAAGTCGCCGGCAGAAAATTAGTCATCGAAACCGGCAAAATGGCTCAACTCGCAAACGGTTCATGTATTGTCCGTTACGGCGAAACGGAAGTTCTTTGCACGGCAACAATGTCTCCCAAACCGCGTGAGGGCGTTGATTTCTTCCCCCTTTCCGTTGATTTTGAGGAAAAACTTTATTCCGTAGGCAAAATCCCCGGTTCTTTCCAAAGGCGTGAGGGCAAGGCTTCCGAAAAAGCCGTTCTCACTTCCCGTGTTATCGACCGACCCATCCGTCCCCTTTTCCCCAAGGATATGAGAAACGACGTTTCCGTTGTTGCGACGGTTATGTCGGTTGATCCCGACTGCTCGCCCGAAATTGCGGCACTTTGGGGTGTTTCAACCGCAATCGCAATTTCCGATATTCCGTGGGACGGCCCCGTTTCAAGCGTTTCGCTCGGTCTTGTTGACGGCAAATATGTTATCAACCCCACTCTTGAAGAAAGAGCAAAAACCGAAATGACCGTTACCGTTGCTTCTACCGACAGCCTTGTTGCTATGATTGAAGCCGGTGCAAACGAAATTTCAAACGAAGTTATGTTCGACGGCATAATGTTCGCCCACGAAGAAAACAAAAAGATTGTTGAATTTATCAAATCAATCGTTGCCGAAATCGGCAGAGAAAAGATTCCTTTCGAATCAAACGATCCCTCCGAAGAACTTTACGAAGCAATCAAAGAGTTTGCCATTGAAGATGTAAAAGTCGCTCTTGATACCGACGACAAACGTATCCGTGATGAAAGACTCGCACCGATTTATGATGCCGTTCACAACGAATTTGACGAAAAATTCCCCGAAGAAGCATCAAAAATCGACGATTGCCTTTACAAACTTCAAAAATACATCGTTCGCCGTTGGCTTCTTGACGAAGGCAAACGTGTCGACGGCAGAGGCATTGACGAAATCCGTCCCCTTAACGCCGAAATCGACCTTCTTTCAAGAGTACACGGTTCGGGTATGTTCACCAGAGGTCAAACTCAGGTTCTTTCGATAACAACTCTCGGTACAGCACGTGACGCACAGATGCTCGACGGTATCGACGAAGATGTTGAAAAAAGATACATCCACCACTACAACTTCCCCTCATACTCTGTCGGCGAAACAAAACCCTCAAGAGGTCCCGGCAGACGTGAAATCGGTCACGGCGCACTCGCCGAAAGAGCGCTTCTTCCCGTTATCCCCTCGATTGAAGAATTCCCCTACACGATCCGTGTTGTTTCGGAAGTTCTTTCGTCAAACGGCTCAACCTCGCAAGGTTCGGTTTGCGGTTCAACTCTTTCGCTTATGGCAGCCGGTGTTCCGATTAAAGCACCCGTTGCGGGTATTTCGTGCGGTCTTGTTTCCGAAGGCGACCGTTTTATGACAATGGTTGACATTCAAGGTCTTGAAGACTTCTTCGGCGATATGGACTTCAAAGTTGCGGGTACAAAAAAAGGTATCACGGCAATCCAGATGGATCTCAAAGTTCACGGTCTTACTCCCGAAATCATTAAAGAAGCGTTCGAAAAAACATACAAAGCACGTATGTACATTCTCGATGAAATTATGCTTCCCGTTATTTCCGAACCCAGAGCCGAACTTTCAAAATATGCACCGAAACTTCTTACAACAAAAATCGATGTTGAAAAAATCGGTGACGTTATCGGTAAACAGGGCAAAGTTATTCAAAAAATCTGTGCCGAGTGCAACTGTAAAGTCGATGTTGAAGAAGACGGAACGATTTTCGTTACCGCTGTTGACATCAACGATGCAAACCGTGCTCTTGATATCATCAACACAATCGCAAACGACCCCGAAATCGGTGCGATTTATAACGGTGTTGTTACCCGTCTTATGTCTTTCGGTGCGTTTGTTGAAATAGCCCCCGGCAAAGAGGGTCTTGTTCACATCTCGAAACTCGATGTTAAGAGAACCGAAAAAGTTGAAGACTGCGTAAGCGTCGGTGACCAAATTATGGTTAAGGTTACCGAAATCGACGACCAAGGAAGAATCAATCTTTCAAGACGTGATGCTCTTATCGAAGTTGAGGGTCTTGTTCCCGAAAATCCCGATGAACCCGAAAGAGAAAGACGTCCCCGTCGCAATTTCAACCGTGACAAGAGGAACTAAAACAATTTAGCACCTATAATAAACATTAAAACCGGCTGTGAAAACGCAAATTTTCACAGCCGGTTGTTTTGTTATAAGAAAAATACAGAGAACAGAGAACAGAAAATACAAAATACAGAACTAAACCGAATCAATGCTTCAGCCTTTTCGTTAAAGCACCTCTTTCGCTATATCGACGCTCATTTTTGCATCTTTCGAATAAAAATCGGCACCGATTTTTTTGGCGTATTCGGGTGTCAAAACAGCACCGCCGACCATAATTTTGCAATCGGCATTCGCTTTGCGAAGTGCTATTACCGTTTCTTCCATTGCGGGAAGTGTCGTTGTCATAAGTGCGGAAAGACCGACAAGTTTAACATTGCCTTCTTTTTGCGCCCGAACAACCTCCTCGGCGGAAACATCTTTGCCCAAATCAATAATTTCATATCCGTAGTTTTCAAGAACCGTTTTTACTATGTTTTTGCCGATATCGTGAACATCGCCTTTGACGGTGGCAAGAATAATTTTGCCTTTGCTCTCACCCGCACCGCCTTTTTCTTTCATCGCTTTTTTCACGATATCAAAACACGCTCCGGCCGCGTCAGCGGCTCGCATAAGTTGAGGCAAAAACAGTTTTCCGCTTTCGAACTTTTCGCCGACGACATCAAGAGCCGGAATAAGTGTTCCGTTTATGAGCGTGTCGGCATCAACTTCCGCAAGTGCCTCGGCGGTCATTTGCGATGCCTGTGTTTTAAGACCTTTTTCTATTGCTTCTTTTAAAGAAACCGATTTTTGCGAAACCTCTTTTTTCGCTTCACCCGAAAAAGAATTTATAAACTCAACCGCACCCGCATCGTAACCTTTAAGCACTTTGTACGCTCTTACCGCTCCTGTCATTGAGTCGCTGTTCGGGTTCATTATCGGCAAATCGAGACCGCACTCCAACGCCATTGTTACAAACGCTGTATTGACCGTTTCCCTTGACGGCAAACCGAACGAAACATTCGAAACACCCAAAGTAGTTTTAACGCCGAATTTTTCTTTGACCTTTTTCATGGCATCAAGAGTGACGTTTCCGGCATCCCTGTCGGCACTCACGGTCATAGTCAAGCAGTCGATGATAATATCTTCTTTCGGAATACCCTCCGAAATTGCTCTGTTTATAATTTTCTCGGCAATTTCAACTCTTTCATCCGCTGTTTGCGGTATTCCACGTTCATCAAGCGTAAGTCCGACAACCGCCGCTCCGTATTTTCGGGCAAGCGGTAACACGGCGGAAAGCGATTTTTCCTCGCCGTTCACCGAATTTATGAGGGGTTTTCCGGTGTAGACCCGCAATGCCGTTTCAAGCACTTCGGGTGAATTTGAATCAAGTTGCAACGGAACGCCGATTGACCCCTGAAGCGAACAAACGACATTACGCATCATTTCTTTTTCGTCGATACCGCTGTGACCGACATTGACATCGAGAATTTCCGCACCCGCTTCGACCTGCGAAATACCCTCGTTGAGAATATAATCCAAATTATTTTCTTCAAGCGCCTGTTTGAATCTTTTTTTGCCCGTCGGGTTTATACGTTCACCGACTATACGCGGTTCGTTGAGCAAAACCGTTTCATTTACACCACCGATAACATTCGCCGAAATTTTTTGTGCCGTTCCTTTTTCGGTGTTAAGAGCCATCTCTTTCAACGATTTTATATATTCGGGCGAAGTTCCGCAACAGCCGCCCATAACGCTGACTCCCATTTCACGGTACGTTTTCATATAACGTGTGAACTCGTCGGCACCCATCGTATATCCGCCTGTTTCAAGGTCGGGAAGTCCGGCATTGGGCTTCACTATTACCGGAACGCTTGAATATTTCAAAAATTCTTCGACGATTTCTTTTAATTTGTCGGGCCCCGAAGAACAGTTTAAACCGACTGCATCGGCACCCGCCGCGCACAGAGCGACGGCAACGGCAGACGGTCGGCTTCCGTTGGCGGTCAGTCCGTTTTCGCCGAAAGTCACCGTAACGAACACGGGCAAATTTGTGTTTTCTTTTGATGCGAGGAGAGCGATTCTCGCCTCCCTTAAATCGGTAAAAGTTTCAAGGCAAATCAAATCCGCACCCGCTTTTTCACCGCAGACCGCAACCTCCTTAAAGCACTCATAGGCGCTGTCGAAAGTCAAATCCCCCGCAGGAAAAAGAAGTTTTCCCGTTGTGCTGACATCAAGACCGACAAGCACATCGGTTCCGTGTGTGCCTTCTTTTGCGAGTGAAATCGCTTTGCTTACCGTTTCCTCCACGGAATAGGGTGTGTCTTTCAGTTTAAACGAATTTGCCCCGAAAGAATTTGCCATTATTATGTTACTTCCGGCTTTTGCATAGGATCTGTGTATATCTTTTACCCAATCGGGATGATTAAAAACAGCGGAAGCCGAGTCTTCACTCGGCTTCAATCCTTTTTTTATAAGTTCGGTACCGAAACCGCCGTCAAGTAAAACAAAATCATTTTTCAGCAGTTGGCTTACTTCCATAGTTTACTCCTTGTTTTAAAAATCGAACATCTTATTTCTCAAAAATACCGGTCATATCGGCAGATGCGAAATCTTCCAACGGAAGCGAAACTTTTTCGCCTGTCAACTGACTTTTGTATATTGCCAAAACGACTTCGAGCGCTCTTTTTCCGGCATACAAATCAACATACGGTTTTCTGCCGTTTTTGACGGCGTCGATAACATCAAGATAAAGACTTGTGTGCCCGTTGCCGTAAACGTTCGGTGCTTTTTCTTCGATAATACGCTTGTCTCCGTCTGCGGCATCTTCATCTTTAAAACACCAAACATCAACCGTGTTGGCGTTCATTCCGCCAAGTCGCACCATACCGTTTTCACCGAAGACACACAGCGTTTCTTCAAGGCTTTCAACGGTATTTACGCTTCCCTCGACGGTGGCTACCGCACCGTTTTTAAAGTTTATTACCGCTACGCCGATATCCTCCGCTTCGATATACGGATGATAACTGTTCCTTGTGGAGCCGTAAACGGACTCGATCTCGTCGCCGAACATCCAGCGCAAAAGATCTATGCCGTGAATACACTGATTCATCAACGCACCGCCGTCGGTTGCCCATTTGCCACGCCAAGCGTCTTGATTGTAATAATTTTCGTCTCTTTTCCAGCGGATATGAACGCTCCCGTGGGAAAGTTTTCCGAATCTGCCGTTGTCAAGCGCCGACTTCAACTCCTGAACGGCTATGTTAAACCTGTTTTGATGGCTGACAGCGGCAACGACTCCGCTTTTTTCAACGGCGTCAATCACCTTATCCGCCTCGCTTATGCTCATCGCCATAGGTTTTTCGACTATGAAATCGAAGCCGTTTTTCGCACAGTATTCCGAAATTTCGGCGTGAGTTCCGCTGACGGTGGCAATTGCGACAAGTTCGGGCTTAACTTTTTCAAGCATAACTTTATAATCGGCGTATATTTCAGCCTTCAGCCCGAATTCTTCGGCAAGAGCCTGTGCTTTTTCGGGAACAATATCGCACATGGCAACTATTTCAAGATTGTTGTTCTGTGCCGCTTTTATATGACTTGGGGCTACTCTGCCACAACCGATAAGTGCGTATCGCATAAAATCACATCCGTAATATCATGGTAAAAAATCAAGATTTTCTCCAAACCATTTTATTGACAACACCCGTATAACTTTGAATGATTTTTACAACCTTTGTTGAAACATTTTCTTCAATATAATACGGAACCGGAATACCGTAGTCGCCGTTTTCGTTCATTTCAACCGCTGTTGCCACCGCTTGAGTAAGAGAATTTCCGTCAATACCGGCAAGAATGAAACACGCTTTATCAAGTGCTTCGGGTCTTTCCGTACTTGTTCTGATACACACGGCGGGGAAAGGCTTGCCGACCGAAGTAAAGAAACTCGATTCTTCGGGAAGCGTACCGCTGTCCGAAACGACGGCAAAAGCATTCATCTGCAAATTGTTGTAATCGTGGAATCCCAAAGGCTCGTGTCGGATGACACGGCTGTCAAGTTGAAAGCCGTTTTCCTCAAGGCGTTTTTTACTTCTGGGGTGGCACGAATAAAGAATCGGCATATCGTATTTTTGCGCAATTGTGTTGATTGCGTTGAAAAGCGATAAAAAATTCTTTTCCGTGTCAATATTTTCTTCACGGTGGGCGGAAAGAAGAATGTATTTTTTCTTTTCAAGACCCAATTTATTCAAAATATCGGATTTTTCTATTTCATCAAGATTTTGATGCAAAACTTCCGCCATGGGCGAACCGGTAACGTAAGTTCTTTCCTTAGGCAAACCGCACTCGTGCAAATATCTGCGTGCATGCTCGCTGTATGCGAGATTCACATCGGAAATAATATCGACGATTCGGCGGTTTGTTTCTTCGGGAAGGCACTCGTCTTTACAGCGGTTACCCGCCTCCATATGAAAAATCGGGATATGAAGCCTTTTTGCGGAAATCGCCGAAAGGCATGAGTTTGTGTCGCCCAAAATAAGAAGTGCGTCGGGTTTTATTTGCGACATAAGTTTATACGAACAGTTTATGATGTTGCCGACCGTTGCACCCAAATCGTCACCGACCGCATCCATATACACTTCGGGTGCGTCGAGTTTCAAATCTTTGAAAAAAACGCCGTTAAGATTATAATCGTAGTTTTGACCCGTGTGCGCAAGAACACAGTCAAAATATTTGCGACATTTGTTTATTACCGCCGCAAGGCGAATTATTTCCGGACGTGTGCCGACGATTATCAAAAGTTTTAATTTGCCGTTGTTTTTAAACGAAACATCGGAATAGTCAAGTTTAATATCCATTACTGCACCACCTCAAAAAATGTATCGGGTCTGTTTTGGTCAAACTGCTCATTTGCCCACATAACCGTTACCAAATCTTCGCTGTCGGAAAGGTTTATTATGTTGTGCGTGTAGCCGGGCAACATATGAACCGCTTCGATTTTGTCACCGCTGACATAAAATTCAAGCACTTCGTCGGAACCGATTTTTCGCTGTTGAATAAGACCTTTTCCCGAAACGACAATGAAAAATTCCCATTTCGTGTTATGCCAATGCTGACCTTTTGTTATGCCCGGTTTCGAAATGTTTATGCTTATCTGACCGCAGTTTTCCGTCTTGAGAAGTTCCGTAAAACTTCCTCTTTGGTCGATGTTCATTTTCAGCGGAAACGAAACTTTTTCTTTGGGAAGATACGAAAGATATGTTGAATACAGTTTTTTTGCGAAAGAGTTTTCGGGGATTTCGGGAATCACAAGTGTAGACGCCTGTTTTTCGAAGCGGTTAAGCAAATCTGTAATTTCACCCAACGTGACATTATGCACCGTGGGGCAAAAACAGAATTTCCCGTCTTCTTTTTCGACTGTTTCAAGACCGTCATATTCGCAACGGTGAGCCCGACCTTTTAAAAGATTGAACATTTCGTCAACAAGGTCGTCAATATAAAGCAACTGAAGTTTTGTTGAAGGGTCGTTTACGCAAATCGGCAAACCGTTTGCGATGTTGTTACAGAAAGTGGCAACGGCGCTGTTGTAATTCGGTCGGCACCATTTACCGAACAAATTGGGAAAACGAAAAACAAAAACTTCGGCTCCCGTTTCTTTTGCGTAGTTGAAGAAAAGGTCTTCACCCGCTTTTTTGCTCTTACCGTATTCACCGTCGGCATATCTTCCGACGAGTGTTGCTTGCAAAGAACTTGAAAGCATAACGGGGCATTTGTTCCCCGCGGATTTCAGACAATCCAAAAGGTCGCTTGCGAAACCGAAGTTGCCGTTCATAAAATCCTCGCTGTTTTCGGGTCGGTTTACCCCCGCAAGGTTAAAAACGAAGTCGGCATCTTTGCAATATTCAAAAAGAAGACTTTTTTCGGTGTCGATATCAAATTCATAAAGGGTGATATCGCTGTCGATACCCCTTGTTTTGTCTTTCCCCTCCGCAACGTTTTTAAATGCGGTGCAAAGATTTTTCCCCACAAAACCTTTCGCTCCCGTGACAAGAATTTTCATAATTATTTATTCTCCCACGCTTCAAGTTCATTTCTTATGTATTCAAGCGAAAGAAGTTTTTCTTTAACTTGCTCCACATTCAAAAGTTCCGTGTTGTTTGAGTTGAACTCCGTAAGAGGATTGCGTTTTATGTCGCCGTCTTTAAAATATTTGTCATAATTAAGCCCACGGTTATCACAGGGTACTCGGTAAAAATCGCCCATATCGACGGCATTTGCGCATTCTTCGTTCGTGAGAAGCGTTTCGTACATTTTTTCGCCGTGACGGATGCCGATAACTTTGATCTCCTGTTCGGCTTTGAAAATTTCGTTTAGCGCTTTTGCGAGGACTTCTATAGTGCAGGCAGGCGCCTTTTGAACAAGCACATCGCCGGATATACCGTTTTCGAAAGCGAAAAGGACAAGGTCGACCGCTTCGTCAAGCGACATAATAAAACGTGTCATTGAAGGTTCGGTAATCGTAAGAGGTTTGCCGGATTTTATCTGCTCGATCCAAAGGGGAATTACACTTCCACGACTGCACATAACATTGCCGTAACGAGTACAGCAAATTTTTGTTTTTTCGGGTTCTATTGTTCGGCTTTTCGCTACAATAACTTTTTCCATCATCGCTTTTGAAGTTCCCATTGCGTTGACGGGATAAGCCGCCTTATCGGTTGAAAGGCATATTACCGCTTTTACGCCCGTTTCAATTGCAGCCGTAAGAACGTTATCCGTGCCTATTACATTTGTTTTTACCGCTTCCAAGGGGAAAAACTCGCACGACGGCACTTGCTTTAGTGCGGCGGCGTGGAAAATGTAGTCAACACCGTACATGGCGTTCTTTACGCTTGAAATGTCACGCACGTCACCTATGAAAAACTTGATTTTTTCGGCAACGTCGGGCATCTTAGCCTGAAACTCGTGACGCATATCGTCTTGCTTTTTTTCATCCCGTGAAAAAACACGAATCTCGCCGATATCGGTTTCAAGAAAACGGTTTAAAACCGCATTACCGAAAGAGCCGGTTCCCCCTGTTATCATTAGTGTTTTACCGGTAAATAATGACATATTTAATTCCTCCAAAAAATCTGCTTTTGTTGTTTTTCGCTTGGAAATATTGATAAAATAAGTTTTACGACACACGTGCGAATGTGCTTTCCGCCGTCAATTAAATTTGAAATGTTTAAAAATCAAACGAGTATTTCTTCTTTTATTTCAAAAATTTCTTTACCGTTTTCTTCTTCGGAAAATTCCGTGTTACTCGATTTAAAAGCGGGAACGATTTGTTTTATCATGGCAACCGTTTCCCTGTCCGTTGCGTTTTCAACGGCATTACGCATATATTCGATTTTCTCTAAAAATGCGTCGGCATCGAAATCTTCGGGTTTTGCAACATAAATCAAACTGTTTTCGGTTCTTCGAACACTTTCTTCGCAAGCGGGAAGTTCCTCGCAAAGATTTTCGCCCTCACGAAGCCCCGTATAATGAATTTTTATATCGCCGTCGGGAACATGTCCGCAAAGCCGAATTAAATTCTCGGCAAGTGCACGGATTTTGACGGGTTTACCCATATCGAGGATGAACACCTCACCGCCGTTTGAAATCGCCCCCGCTTGAAGAATGAGTGCCACCGCATCGTGAACGAGTATAAAATAACGTGACATATCGGGATGAGTGACGGTGACGGGCCCGCCTTTTTTGATTTGGTCTTTAAAAATGGGAATAACGCTTCCGCTTGTGCCGATAACATTGCCGAAACGCACGGCAAGATATTGTGTATCGGATTTTTTGTTTAACGCAAAAACGATCATCTCGCAAATGCTTTTTGTTGCACCCATAACATTGGTCGGTTCTACAGCCTTGTCGGTTGAAATCAAAATAAACTTCTTTACGCCGTATCTGTCGGCGGTTTTCGCAAGGTTAAACGTGCCGAGTACATTGTTCTTTACGGCTTCTTTGGGGCTGTCCTCCATAAGAGGAACATGTTTGTGAGCCGCCGCATGGTACACTGTTGACGGCCTGTATTTTTCGAATATCTCGCAAAGCCTTTTTTCATCTCTCACGGAACCGATAAGAATTTTCAAATCGACTTCGGGATAATCTCTGTGTATTTCACGTTGAATTTCATAAACACCGTTTTCGGCTATATCAAAAACGATTATTGTTTCGGCAACACCGCTTTTTGCTATTTGCCTTACAATTTCGCTACCGATTGAACCTCCTCCGCCGGAAACGAAAACCGTTTGACCTTTCAGCGAATCATAAACTTTCGTGAGGTCGTGCTTAATGTGTTCCCTGCCCAAAAGGTCGGTATAATCGAGTTTTGCGTTTGAGTCGGTGCGTTTTCCGTCACCGTTGATTTCCGCTGTTTTCGTCTCTGCGTCGGGCACTTCGCCTTTTTCGGAAACACACGGATTCTCCGTATCCGAAAAGATCACCGCTCTGTAAAACAAAACAGTCGCAAAATATAAAGACGAATATAAAATCAGCCATGTTATAAACGTGCGAGTCTGTTTTGTCGCACCGCCGAATGTTTGCGGAATACACAAAGTGACAATTGCCGTAACGATTTTCGACATTACAAAAGAAACAGCCACTTTTGAACATTCTTTGGCATCGAAACGGCGCCGATTTTTCCCGTACATTTTGAACAGCGTGAAAAACACCGCCGTTGAAACCGCATCAACGAACATTATGTAAAATCCGCAGTCGGTGAACCACGCATCAAACATTGACGGATCATCGAATTTAATTAACGTCGCTATGAAACACATAATCGGATTTGTTGCCATATCGCAAACAAAAAGTAAAATGTTTCGGTGCTTTTTTAAAGCCGATATCGGTCTTTCAAACTCTTTCAAAATAACCCCCGCCTTTTTTATTCCCCAATAATAGTATGTGCAACGGATTACCGCTGACCGCAATTATACATATTTTATTTTAGCACGAATATTTTTTCATTGCAACATACAGAACTTATAAAAATTAACATTTTTT
>CAYPAB010000040.1:0-17408 GCA_964408605.1 uncultured Eubacteriales bacterium | reverse complement strand
ACCGAAGAAGAAATCAGAATGATGGTTGATGTCGGCGGTGAAAAAGGCGTTATCGAAGTTGCTCAAAAAGAAATGATAAATAACATCTTCGAGTTTGACGATATCGATGCCGGTGATATTATGACCCACCGCACGGATGTTGTTGCGGCGGATGTTAACGATACAACCGTTGATGAATTTATGACACTTGCGATTGAAAACGGCAGGTCGAGAATTCCTTTGTACGATGAAGACATAGATAATATAGTCGGTATAGTTTATGTTAAAGACCTTCTTAAATTTGTAGGCAAACAACTTCCGGCGAAAAAAACTTTGCGTGATATAATGCGTGAGCCGTTCTTTATTCCCGAAACGAAATCCTGCGGTGAACTTTTTAAAGAAATGAGTTCACAAAGAGTGCAGATGGCGGTCGTTGTTGACGAATACGGCGGAACGGCGGGTATTGTGACTCTTGAAGATATCGTCGAGGCGATCATGGGTAACATTCAGGATGAATATGACCACGAAGACGAGGAGATTTCAAAAATCGACGACAACACATTTACGGTCGACGGCACGATAGATATTGAGGAAATCGACGAACTTATCGGCAAAGACCTTCCCGAAGGCGATTACGAAACCCTTGCGGGGTATATTATGGATGAACTTCAGTGCATACCCAAAGACGGCGAAATGAACGAAGTCATTTTCGAAAATGTTAAGTTTACCGTTCTCAGCGTTGAGGACAGGCGAATTGAAAAAATAAAAGTCGAAATTTCTTCGGTAGCCGAAGACGGCGATTCGGAAGAAGCCGACGACTGATTAAAATAAGATAACCTAAAAACGGTAACACGAGGGGTTTTTACATGGATTTGAATGCCTGTAGGAACCCCTTTACATTTTTACTGCTTAAAATGTTTTGAAAATATCGAACACGAAAGCAAACAAAACAACAAAGCCCCCCGAAAACAAAGATTTTCGGGGGGCTTTTCATAAATCAAACAGTTTTTCTTTATTTTATTGTGAAAGTTTTTCTTGTGTTTTATTTAAATGAATTTTTCCTTGTTGATTTCATATTTGTCTGTAAATATCTTTACAGCATCCACAAGAGCAATAATTGAACTGATACCTGTCCAACAGAGTAGTATTTTCAATATGCCTTTCTTGGTTTCGCCCATCATAAAATTATGGATTCCCAAACCGCCGACTATCAGTGCAATTATACCTAAAAGCATTTTGTTGTCGGCTCCGATTTTCTTTTCGTCATTTTTTATTCTGAAGCCACATGCTAAACAAATTTCCGCATTTTCGTTGACCGGCTGTCCGCAATTTGCACAAAAGCGGTTGCCTTCGCCGACCTTTACTCCGCATTTAACACAAACCGCTTGGTTTTCGTTTACGACTTCTCCACATTGTTTACAGAACATAATTCTTCCTCCGATTGTAGATTTTTATTTTCGCTTTTCATAACAAAAAAACTTAAAATCACATTTACTATACATAACCCCACTACCATAAAACCTGCTCCGGTTAAGGAGACGTAGCCGTTATCGGCAAATACTTCAAAAATCAACCCCAGATGAAGTATTATGTAAATCAAACACAAAATCAACGAGGCGATTCCTTGTGACACTCGAACGGAGGTTTTATTTGATTTTTTAAAAGTGAGAATACTGCATACGATCAGTATTATATAGGGAATAATCAACACAAGGGTTAATATGCCCTGAGAATAGTAGGTATAGTTTAACAACATATCGACTGTCGACATATATTCACGTTCCCAATATAATAGGTATCTTGTGTGTGAATAATCCCACGTTTTAAGAAAAATCGCCGAGGCTACTATAGCTAAATTCAAGACGGCGGTTATGTAATTCACATTGTGATTTCTTTTATTTGCAACTTTCACGTTTTCACCTCCCTACCTCCTAAACTCATTTAAACACATAATTTGTAGAATGTCAAGCATAATTTGTAGAATGAAAATCTCTGTTGCACGCAAAAAAAATAAGATATCATTTGAATGGTGATTTTATGAAAGCAACACATAAAAAGAAATACAGGCTACTCGGTCTTAATATTGCACATTACCGCAAACTTAACGGATACACGCAGGAAAGTTTAGCAGAAAAGTTGAATATAGACAGAACAACAGTTAGCAAAATAGAACTTGCTACGTGCGGTGTCTCGTTGGATTTGTTGTTTGATCTCTCCGATTTATTAGATGTCCCTATTGACAAACTCTTTGTTTTTAGGGAATAAACCGATGTTTGCGGAAGGGGGAGCACCTTGCTGTCACAGATTTAGGTGCAAGCAATTTTAAAAATTCGTTTTTTAAAAGTACAAAGGAAAAACCCCGTAATACGGATGTATTGCGAGGCGTTTTCGGTGCAAAGGCAAAAGTAGGACTGACACCTCGTTTTTGCTCAGGTCTTCCGTTCTGTCTTTTTTATTCTATTACACAAGGGCTGTAAAACTTGCGTTTTACAGCCCTTGTTAGTTTTTACGGATTTGATTTATGAATTTAAAATATTTTCAAAAAGATTTTCGTGACAACAAATCCCAAAAATGAGCAACACGGGAAAGTCAGCACCCAAGTCAGAGCGATATCTTTTATAACAGCCGTGTTGAGCGAGTTTCTGCTTTTTGCGGCACCTGTGCCCATAACGGCGGTGGTTTTTGCGTGGGTGGTCGACACGGGAAAGCCGAACACGGTGCTTAAAAATAACGATGCGGAGGCGGCGAGGTCAGCGGAAAAGCCCTGGTATTTTTCAAGTTTTACCATATCCATTCCCACGGATTTTATTATTTTTTTGCCACCGGTGAGAGTCCCCAAAGCCATAACAACGGAACATAAAACGACAATGAACGGCGATTTTTCGGAATTGATTTGAGAAACACCCGTACACATCAAAAGCACGGCGATGAATTTTTGACCGTCTTGAGCGCCGTGCATAAAACTCATGGAGGCGGCGGCAAAAATCTGTGCCGATTTGAAAAAACTTTCGGCACGGTTGCGTTTTATGTTTTTAAAAATAATCAAAACAGATTTACATATCACAAAACCGAGCAAAAAACCGCCGACGCAAGAGGTAAAAAGACCGTAAATCGCTTTTATCCATTCACCGCCCGAAATACCGCCGAAACTGTTGTTTATCGCAACGGAACTTCCGGAAAGCCCCGCTATGAGTGCGTGACTTTCGCTTGTCGGTATGCCGAAATACCAAGCGAGAACCGCCCACAGAACGATTGAAAAAAGTGCCGCGGAAAGCGCGACCGACGCATTGTATGAATCTGTGCCGAACGACACCATCGATGACACGGTTTGAGAAACCGACGGGTTAAGTGCGGTCATAACGGCAACGCCGATAAAATTAAAAACAGCGGACATGACGACCGATTTTTTCAGCGTCATACAGCGTGTTGTTATGCACGTTGCAACAGCATTTGGCGCATCCGTAAGACCGTTTACGAAAATCACACCCAGTGTAAGAAAAAACGAGGTCAGTTCCAAAGGCGAAAGTGCGAAAATATCCATAAAAATCAATCCCGATAATTATAATACGGTATATTTTATTCGCTTTCGGCTCGGTTTATATTGAAAAATCGCTTTTAATCGGAAATTTAAAAATCCAACGTATCGAGTTTTGCGAGAAGTTGTGCAAGGTGCGACTTGCAGTTGTCGATTATCGCTTTTCCGCTCGGATCATCATAACCGACACGTTTTATCGTTCTGCGCATAAGACGTGCGTAGCCTACGGTCATCGCTTTTTCGGCGACTTCGGTAATGCGGTCTTCGTCATCTGTTTCAAGATACAAAGAAAGAGTTTTGTGCCATATGTATTTTGTTGTTTCATAGGGCAGTTTCAAGAATTTTTCGGAAAGTGCGGGGTCGGTTTCGCCGAAGCCTACAAACCCCAAAAATGTAGACGCAAATTCAAAAACGGGGTGACCGAACGAAAGAGTATCCATATCTATAAGCAAAACTTCGCCGTTTTGCATTTCGACATTGTTCGTGTGATAGTCACCGTGAATCATGGTGTGCCTTTCGGGTACGGCTTTGATAAGCGAAATCAACTTTTCGCTTTGTTCGTCGGGCAAGTGACCTTTTAAATATTCCGCCCATCCGAGTGCAACGGATTTCATATCCTGCATTTCGTCGGGGTCAACTTCCGTTGAGTGAATACGTTTAAGCAAATTAACAAATTCGGCAACGTATTTATCGGTGTTTTCGGGCTCCGCCGCAATAAGTTTCGAAAAAGATTTCGCATTCAAAAGTTCAAAAACAGAACCGTAGGTGTTTCCGACCTTTACAACATCGAACGGAATGGCGGTGGGTATACCCAAAATAAGCGCTCTGCGGGCAAGTTGGCTTTCACGGTGAATTTCGTTCAAAGCATCCGCATTGCGATAAACTTTAACGACGATTTCGGGTGTGTATCGGTACACTACACCGTTTGAACCCGAACCCAAAATCTCGCAATTTTCAACCGACAACTCACGGTATGCTTTTTTTACTTTTATCATCTCGGTGAAGCCGGTCATTTCGAAAACTTCGTACACTTCGGAGGAAACGCCGTTGATTTCGATATCCGCACAGTTTTTGCGAAGTTTCAAAATCACACGGAGACCCGCACTTGAAATGAATTCCAATTTTTCGGCATCGATAACGATTTTTTCGCTGTTCGGGTCGAGTGCTTCGAAAATCTGTTTTTCGATTTCGGGTGCGTTAGCCGAATCGATTCGGTTTTTTAAAACGATGTGTGAAACGCCGTTTTCGTTGCTTACTGTAACCATTTTATATCCCTCCGAAAATTTTATTGATCAGTGATATGTATTCTTTATAAGCCGGTGTGCCCGAAAACACGGAAAGCGCCTTGCCGATTTCGGTGTAATACCATTTGTGTTCAGCGGGGTCTTTTTGATTGAAGTTTTGCCAAAGTTCGTTTCCGTAAATTTCAAAAGAACGGTTTAAAGAGCGTAAGTTTGAAAGTTTGTCGCCTAAATAAAGTGCTTTAACACCACGGTCTTCGGTCTGTTTTAAAACCGCAATTGATTCTTCTTTGCGTTCACGCCAAGTGTCGCTCGGACTTTGTTTTACACGTTTGTTTTCTGTTTCCGACAGCACAAGTTCGGCAACTCTGTCGCCGAAAAGTTCCATTATTTCACCGATTTTAACACCGGCATCTTCAACGGTGTCGTGCAGAACAGCGGCTGTTACCGCTTCTTTTTCGTCGGTCAAAGTTTGTGTTATTGTTGCCGCTTCAAGCGAGTGCAAAATTGCGGGGTGTCTGTCGACTTTTCGCTCCATTCCGTCAAACGCTTTCGTCGCAAAGCATATTGCTTCGGATAATTGCTCCAAATTCTCACCTTCCGTGTAAATAACTTGTCGATAATTCATTTTATGTTTGTATTATATACCGCTTGTTTTCAGCCGTCAACAAAAAGAGTAAAATCAACTTGAAAAACACTTGGAAAAACACGGCAATAAAGTTGTTGTATTTTACGGCAATATATGGTAAAATTCAAAAAAAGAGCCTGCTTTTAAAACCGCACAGGCAGGAAACTCACACGGTGAAATATGACTTTTAAGTCCGAAAATCACGGAGGTATTTATGGAAAATAATGTGAATGTTATCGATTACGGCTTTTTTGACCACGACGGTTTGAAATTCGAATATCAGGTCAGCGGAAATCCGTCGGGCGAAGCACTTTTGATGCTTAACGGCAACGGCGGTGACTACCGTTGTTTTGAAGGGGACTTGTATGTTCCGCTTTCGGAATATTTCAAAATCGTGCGCTTTTCAACAAGGGGAACGGGGAAAACACCTCTCGGCGATAAAAAACTCACTTTCGAACTTTTTTGCGACGATGTTAAGGCGCTCCTTGATTATTTGGGAATCGAAAAAACAAACATCTGCGGTTTTTCCGACGGGGGCAACCTCGGAATGTGTTTTGCGGTTACATATCCCGACTATGTTTTGAGACTCGCCGTTTTCGGTTCGAATCTTAACACCCGCGGTACAAAAACACGTGACCAACTCGGAATTATAAAAGACCATCGCATTTACGCCGTGAAAGCGGCACTCACCAAGTCGCCCGAATGGATAAGACGTCGTGAAATCGAGGGTATGATGGTCGGTCAGCCGAAACTCAATTATAAAAAACTTTCGGTACTTAAAGTGCCGTTCCTTAATGTTTTCGGCGAATTTGATATGATAAAACGCCGTCATTCAAGAAAAATAACAAAGGCGGTTGAAGGTGCCGAGGAAGTTATGGTTTTGAACGGCGGTCACGGTTCGGCGTTTAAAAAGACGGACTTTTTGCTGTTGCCTGTTGTGAAGAAATTTTTGGGCATCTGATTTCAATATTTTTCGGAATATGTGGGGCTGTAAGAACTTGTGTTTTTACAGCCTCCGTTTTGTTTCGGGCGATTGGAAAGAGAAAAAATCGGGCAAAGCGGGATTTCAGCCGTCTTTCGCACTTATTGTAAAATTATTTGCTCTGTACTTTTGTATCTTTTTTGTTTTATCAATTGCAAATGGCGTTATTTAATGTTATAATAAAATGTAAAATTATAATCGGGTGATATTTTTGAGTCGAAAGAAATGGGTTGTTTCCGAGTGCGACAGAGACCGTGCCGCGGATATTGCGGAAAATTGCGGTATTGAGCCTTTTGCGGCTTTTTTGCTCTGTTCAAGAGGAATGACCGATGAATTTGAAGTTGAGAGTTTTTTGTACGATACGGATTTAATCGACCCTTTCACCCTTCCCGATATGGAAAAAGCCTGCGAACGGATACACAAAGCACTTGAAAACGGTGAAAAAATCACGGTATTCGGCGATTACGATGCCGACGGTGTTACATCGACCGCACTTTTGTATTTGTATCTTTCGTCGCAAGGTGCAAGTGTGGATTATTACATTCCCGACAGAACCGCGGAAGGGTACGGTATGAATATCTGTGCCGTTGATACTCTTAAAGAGCGCGGAACGAGTCTTATCATTACTGTCGATAACGGCATAAGTGCGCTCAATGAAATAGCCTATGCAAACACTCTGGGTATTGACGTCGTAGTGACGGATCACCACAGGGTCGGTGATGTTTTGCCCGATGCCGTGGCGGTTGTTGACCCCCACAGGAGCGATTCTTTGTGTGAATTCAGCGAATGGGCGGGTGTCGGCGTTGCATTTAAACTTATTTGCGCCGTGGATTCAAGCGACGGTTACGACCTTTTGGAGGAATACGGCGATTTAGTCGCTTTGGGAACCGTTGCGGATATTGTTTCGCTCAAGGGCGAAAACAGAATACTCGTAAGAAGCGGTATTGCGTTTATGAACCTCGCATTAAACGACGGCACTTTGAGAACCGGTATTCGTGAACTTCTCGGCGTGTGTGACGGATGTGCGGAAATTGACTCGTCTGCACTTGCGTTCAGACTTTCACCGCGAATAAACGCCGCCGGTAGAATGGCTTCCGCCGAGCGTGCGTTGAAACTTCTTTTATCCGAGGATAAAAACGAAGCGGAACTTATCGCACGTGAGATTTCCGAAGTCAACTCGCAAAGGCAATCGACCGAGGCGGGCATTACCGAAGCCGCCGTCAGGATAATAGAAAGTGACCCGAATATAAAATACAGGCGTGTTATCGTCGTGAGCGGTAAGGATTGGCATCAGGGCGTTATAGGTATTGTTGCTTCACGCCTTACCGAAAAGTATTCGAAACCTTGTATTGTCATTTCGGAACACGGCGACGAGGCGAAAGGCAGCGGCAGAAGTGTTGACGGTTTTTCTTTGTATGATGCATTGTCTTACTGTTCGGAGTTGCTTGTGCAGTACGGCGGTCATGTGCTTGCGGCGGGTCTAACCGTTGAAAGCGGGAAAATCGACGCTTTCAGGGATATGATAAATGAGTACGCAAACACGGTTCCCGATGCGGTTCCCGTGCTTCGAATTGATTGTAAACTCAATCCGGTGTCGGTAAACGAAGAAGTTCTTTCCGCTATGGAAATTCTTGAACCTTACGGTGCGGATAATCCGCAACCGCTGTTCGGACTTTATAATATGGAAATAGCCTCCGTTCAGCCTGTGGGCAACGGCAAGCATTTGCGAATAACGGTGAAAAGAAAAGGCTATTCGTTAACAGCCATTCTGTTTTCGGTTTCGCCCGAACGCTTTCCTTATAAAATATCGGATAAAGTCGATTTGGCTGTCAAACTTTCCGCTAACGAATATATGGGCAAATCGCAAATAAGCATACAGATTAAAGATATCCGTTTGTCGGATTACAATTACGACGTAATTTCAAAATTCGAACGTGATTATGAGAATTTTTGCAACGGAACGCAGATTTCCGACTACGCCGCCGAAAATCTTTCCGCAGACCGAGATTTTTGCGGTAATGTTTACAGATTCATCAAGGCAAACAACGGTTGGAATCATTCCGCCGAAATGCTTTGTTACCGTTTGGGGCTTTCCGAAGACAAATATTTAAGTTGCAAAATCGCATTAGATGTGTTGACCGATTTGGGTATTATAATTTGTAAAGAGGGTAAATATACATTACCCTTGCAAAATGTGAAAACTTCGCTTGATAACTCGCCGATTTTCAAACGTGCGGCGAGCATTAAAAACAACGTGTCCGGCAAGGGGTGATCAGTGTGGATGAGAACACAAGCGTTGAACTTATGTATAACGAATTAAAAGAACAGGCGTTGGAACTTTTCGGTGAAAAAGACGCCACTGTAATAGACAAAGCGTTTAATGTCGCACGGGAACGTCACAACGGGCAAAAACGTTCTTCGGGCGAGCCGTATATTATCCACCCTATCGCCGTCGCCAAAATCGTGCTTGATTACGGAATGGATTATCAGTCCGTGGCAGCGGCGATGTTGCACGATACAGTTGAAGATACCGACTTGACGTTGGAAGAAGTCGAAAAAGATTTCGGTTCCGAAATCGCTTCTCTCGTTGACGGGCTTACAAAATTGGGAAAAGTTCCGCTCGATATTAAAGACAAAGAGGAACAGCAAGCCGAAAATGTCAGAAAAATGCTTCTTGCGATGTCGGAGGATATAAGGGTAATTATCATCAAACTTGCCGACAGGTTGCATAACATAAGAACGCTTAATTTCGTTGCACCGCAAAAACGGCGTGATAAAGCACTTGAAACGTTGGAAATTTACGCCCCTATCGCTCACCGCTTGGGTATCAGAGCGATAAAAGAGGAACTTGAAGACAGGGCAATCAGTTTTCTTGACCCCGTTGGCTATAAAGAAATTGAAGACGAACTTTCAAAACAAGGTAAATCACACAAAGAGTTTCTTGAAACAATAAAAAAACAAATCGGTGAAAGAGTGCATACGGTGGTGCCGGATGCCGCTCTTGAAGCGAGGATTAAAAGCGTTCACGGTATATACCGAAAAATGTATATGCAGAACAAAAACTTCGATGAGATTTACGATATATATGCCGTAAGAATCATTGTTAATTCGGTCATAGAATGTTACGACTGTTTGGGAATAATCCACGATATGTTCAAGCCCATTCCCGGAAGATTCAAAGATTATATTTCCACGCCCAAGCCGAATATGTATCAGTCGCTTCACACAACAGTCATAGGTAAAGCGGGCATTCCTTTCGAAGTGCAGATTCGCACGTGGGATATGCACAAAACAGCCGAATTCGGTATTGCCGCTCATTGGAAATATAAATTGGGTCTTAACGGTACCGAAAAATTCGAAGAACGTCTTGCGTGGATACGCCAACTTCTTGAAACGCAAAAGGAAGCCGACGATGTTAAAGACATTGTTATGACAATAAAGAGCGATCTTGTTACCGAGGAAGTTTTCGTTTTCACGCCCAAAGGTGACGTTATAGATCTGCCCGTCGGTGCGACTGTTATAGATTTTGCCTATGCAATACATTCGGCGGTCGGCACAAAAATGGTAGGCGCCAAGGTCGGCGGAAGAATCGTACCGCTTGATTACAAGGTGCAAACAGGCGATATAGTTGAAATTCTTACTTCCTCGCAACCGGGAAAAGGCCCCAGCAGAGATTGGCTCGGTATTGTAAAAACAAGCAGTGCCAGAACAAAAATACGTGCGTGGTTCAAAAAAGAACGGCGTGAAGAAAACATCGTTGAAGGCCGTTCCGAGTTGGAACGTGAAATAAAGCGCAACAAAATGCGTTTTACCGAGGAAGAATACCAAAAACTTATCGAAACGCTTGCGGAACGTCAGCATTGTGCGACGGTAGACGATTTTTATGCGGCGATAGGTTACGGCGGTCTGTTTATTTCAAGGGTTATGCCCTTTATACGTGACGAATACAACCGTCTTGCTTCCGCAAGGCAACCCGAAAAAATCAAAGTGCGTGAATCTTCGAAACCCACAAAACGTGCGGTGGGCGAGGGTGTCAGCATCGAGGGAATCGACGACTGCCTCATCAAACTTTCGAAGTGCTGTGCGCCTATTCCCGGCGATGAAATTATCGGTTTTATAACTCGCGGTCACGGTGTTTCCGTTCACAAAAGGGACTGTTCCAATGTTCCCAAAGATATAACGGAGTGCGAAGAACCCGAACGTTGGGTCAGCGCACGTTGGCTGGCGGGCGGTACGTCTTGTGAGTTTAAAGCGGGGCTCGCACTTGTTTGCGAAAGCCGTGTAGCGCTTATGGCGGATATCGCTACGCTTCTTGCGGATATGCACGTTATGATAAATGCCGTAAACACACGTGAACTCAAAGACGGCAGAGTATATGTATTTTTGACAATAACCGTAAAAAGCACGGATTTTCTTAACGTTGTTATTTCCAAACTGAAAAAAATCGACGGCGTTACAAATGTTACAAGGAGCAGTAATTCATGAAAGCGGTAATTCAAAGAGTGACGGAAAGTTCCGTCAGTGTCGACGGCAAAGAGGTCGGTTCATCCGGCAAGGGGTATATGATTCTTGTCGGTGTCGTTAAAGGCGATACGGAAAAACAAGCGGATATTCTCGCACGGAAAACAGCCTCGTTAAGAGTTTTTGAAGATGAAAACGGCAAAATGAATTTGTCGGTTTTGGATATCGGCGGTGAAATACTCGCTATTTCACAGTTTACTTTATGTGCCGACTGCAAAAAAGGGAACAGGCCGTCTTTTACACCGAGCGAAGCCCCCGAAAGAGCGAATGAACTTTACGAATTGTATGTAAAAAAACTTAAAGAATACGGTGTCAAAAGGGTTGAAAAAGGCGTTTTCGGTGCGGATATGAAAGTGTCGCTCGTCAACGACGGCCCCGTTACTATTTGTTTCGATACCGACATTTGGAGTGTTTGATTATGTATATTAAAGCGATACCGTTAGGTGATATCGGTGCTAACTGTTATGTGATTTGCGACGAGGAAACAAAAATCGGAGCGGTCATAGACCCCGGTGACTGCAACGGGGAACTTCTTGATGCCGTGCGGGAGTCTGAAACGGAAAATTTAAAATATATTTTATGTACACACGGTCACTTTGACCATGTTTCGGGCGTAGGGCGACTTAAAGAGAAATTTCCCGATGCGAAAGTTTTAATCGGCGAACCCGATGCAACGGCTTTGAACGATGCTGTTTTAAGCCTTGCAACATATTTCGGTGCGACGTTTTATCCCGCTTTTGCCGATGAAACTTTAAGTGACGGCGACGAGTTTTCGGTTGGGAATATCATTTTTAAAGTGATTTCCGCACCGGGGCACACTCACGGCGGAGTGCTTTATTACGCCGAAAGCGAAAAAACGGTTTTCAGCGGTGACACGCTTTTTAAAGGCAGTGTCGGAAGAACGGATATGTACGGCGGCGATATGAGAATATTGATGGGCTCTTTGAAAAAAATCAAAGAACTGCCTCCGGAGTGCGTCGTGTTCAGCGGTCACGGAGGAGAAACAACAATAGAATACGAATTGAAGCATAATATGTTTTTGGTATGAATATTTACTGTATATCACATAATTTTTTATATGAAACCGAAAAACTGCTGATGCTGTTTTTCCCTTTGGAAAAAAACACCGTTTTGCGGGAGTTTAAAGAGGATAACGGCGATTGGTTTTATACACGGATTGAGCATAATGAAAACGAAGTGTATTTCAAGGCGGGTTTTTCATATAACGGAAGAAAAGCGGAAAACGAAAAAACGGTGATGTGCGACTGCTGTACCGACGAAGAATATGAACTTCTTTCTCTTGCGTACCCGCTTTTGAAAGAAATTTGCGGTTTTGCACCAAAGTGGGGAATGCTCACGGGGGTCAGACCGTCAAAACTTATTATGAATAAAATGCTGGTGAGCGACGAAAACACGGCAAGGGATTATTTTATAAATCACTTTTTCGTTGATGAAAAAAAGACGGAACTCGCATTGAGCGTTGCGAAAACGGAAACGGAGATTATAAAACGCTCGCCGAAAAATTCGTTCAGCCTTTATGTCAGTATTCCGTTTTGCCCGACAAGGTGCAGTTACTGTTCGTTCGTTTCTCATTCGACAGGAACCGACTCGGCGAAAA
The DNA here is from genome assembly GCA_964408605.1 of uncultured Eubacteriales bacterium. Lineage (GTDB taxonomy): Bacteria > Bacillota > Clostridia > Oscillospirales > Acutalibacteraceae > DTU089. The sequence continues at coordinate 4,904 of CAYPAB010000040.1, read as the reverse complement.
AACTGATGCCCGAATACGTTGACAAACTGTGCGAAGAAATCGAATTTACCGCACAAAAGGTCAAAGAAAACGGGCTTGTCCTCACAAATGTTTATTGGGGCGGAGGCACTCCGACAACACTCGAAGCAACGGATCTTGACAGAATTTTGACCGCAATTGAAAACAACTTCGATTTGAGCGCTTGCGGTGAGTATACCGTTGAAGCGGGAAGACCCGACACCGTGACCGAAGAAAAACTTAATGTTTTGAAAAAACATAACGTCGGGAGGATAAGCATAAATCCGCAAACTTTTTCCGACAGCGTTCTTCAGGCGATAGGCAGATGCCACACCTCGAAACAGACCGAAGAAAAATATCTTTTGGCAAGAAAAATCGGGTTCGACTGCATAAACACCGACCTTATTGCGGGGCTTCCGACCGATACTTTTGAAAGTTTTAAAAAAAGCGTCGATAAAGCCGTGTCGCTCGGTGCAGACAACATCACGGTTCACACGTTGGCACTCAAACGGTCATCTTCGATAGTAACTCAAAATGAGAGTGACTCGGTCAGTGCCGACGGCGTTTCCGAAATGCTCGATTACGCTTTCAATAAATTGACCGACAGCGGTTATCATCCGTATTATATGTACAGACAAAGCAAATCCTTGGGCAATTTCGAAAATGTGGGTTGGTGCAAAAAAGGTAAAGAATGCGAATATAATATTCTTATGATGGAAGAATGCCAAAACATTATTTCCGTCGGTGCGGGTGCTGTTACGAAACTTTTGTCTTTCGACTCGAAAAAAATCGAAAGAATTTTCAACTATAAATTCCCGTTCGAATACATATCACGTTTTTCGGATCTTTTGGCAAAGAAAGAGCGAATATCGGGCTTCTCTAAGGAGTATGATATATAATCCGAAAAACTCAATTTGCAAAAAGAGGGGGGCAAAATCCCGTAAATATGACAAATATCAACAACACATTGGAGTATATTCGAACAAAAGCCGAAGACCCGTTAGAATTTACACGGGAATGTGAAAATCGGTATAACGGAAAAATTAAATGTATAGCGGAGGATATCGCAAAAAGCGAAAGAACGGAAATCGTTATGATAGCGGGTCCGAGTTCGGCGGGGAAAACGACCTCCGCCAAAAAACTTCGCAAACATCTTTTTGAACTCGGTTTAAACAGTCACACGGTTTCGCTTGACGATTTTTTTGTCGATAACGGCAAGGAACCTCGTTTTCCCGACGGTACGTCGGATTATGAAACGGTTGATGCGCTTGATATAGAGTGTTTTCAAAAAACGGTGACAGACCTTATCGAAAAAGGCGAGGCGGATCTTCCGCAGTTCGATTTTCTTAAGGGTATGCGAAAATCACAGTGTAAACATATTGAAGTTTCCGAAAAAGATGTTATTATTGTTGAGGGGTTGCATGCACTTAACCCCAAAATAACGGAACATCTTCCTCCGGAACGGCTTTTGAAGATGTATATCAACCTTTCATCGAGAATTTACGGTGAAGACGGCAATGTTATTTTAAGCAAAAGAGATATGCGTTTTATCAGACGTGCGGTTCGTGATTACAAATTTCGCGGAAATTCCGTTGAAAGAACATATGAATTGTGGCAAACCGTTCGCTACGGCGAGGAGGCGTACCTTTTTCCGTTTAAAGATAATGCGGATATAAAACTTAATACAACCCATCTTTACGAACCGTGTGTTCTTAAAAACGAAGCGATGAAATTGCTTGCCGAAATCGGTAAAACATCGCAATTTTACAAAGATTCTCAACGGCTTATCGGCAGTTTGAGTGAATTTCCGCCGATAGATTCAAATATTGTTCCCGACGATTCGCTTTTGAGGGAGTTCATCGGGTTAAAGGAGAGTTAAAATGTCTGAAAAAACGACAAAAAAACAAAATGTTTTGGGTGGCGCCGCCGTGCTTGTTATCGCAACGGCGTTGGTCAAAGTTATCGGTGCGGTTTACAAAATACCGCTAACCGGTATAATAGGTTCTTTGGGCAGAGGATATTTTGCATCGGCATATAACATTTATACGCCGATTTACGCCATTTCGATGGCGGGTCTTCCCGTAGCGGTTTCCGCAATAGTTTCGAAAAATGCGGCGTTGGGCAAATACCGTGATGTGAAACAGGCGCTGAAGATCACTTTTCCGCTGTTTTTGGGTCTGGGCATTTTGGGAACTGCCGTGCTTTTCCTTGCCGCAAAGCCTTATGTCGATTATGCAGGTTCGCCTTTGGCGATTTACAGCGTTTTTACAATCGCTCCGTCAATCCTTTTTTGCTGTATTATGAGTACATACCGAGGCTATTATGAAGGTCTCAACAATATGTACCCGACGGCAATATCGCAAGTTATAGAATCTGTCGGCAAACTTGTTTTCGGTCTGCTGTTTTCGTATTCCGTTATTCGTTACGCCGATGTTCAAATAGCCGAAACGGGTTCGTTTTTCGGCTGTGTCATTGAAACCGAAAGCGACAGAGCCATTGTTTATGCGATAGCCGCGGCAGCGGCGATTCTCGGTGTTACACTCGGCACGGTGTTCGGCGCTTTTTACACGATATTGCGACACAGAATAAGAAAAGACGGCATAACAAAAGAAATGCTCGTCAATTCACCCCTCGCATCACCGAAAAAAGATACTTTTAAAGAGATTATCGCAATTGCCGTTCCCACGGCGCTGAGTTCACTTGTGCTGAATATTACAAACTTTATCGACAGCATGATGATTCAAAACCGACTTAAAGAAGTCGTGAGCGTAAGTTTTGATGAAATATTCGGAATATACGGTGACTCTATAACAGCGGCGAATGTTGCGAGAGAAAACATTCACACGTTCCTTTACGGCGCATACGACACAACTCTCGATTTCAGAAATCTTGTTCCTACCGTAATGATGACTTTGGGCGTCAGCGCAATACCGATTATTTCGGGTGCTATTGCAAAAAAAGATTTCAAACACGTAAACGAAACGGTGAACACCGTTTTCAGAACAACAATGCTTATCGCACTTCCGGCGGGGGCGGGCTTTTTCGCACTTTCCGAACCGATTATGAGGCTTCTTTACAACGGAACGGAAAACGAAACAGGTATCGCTATTGCCGCTCCGGTGCTGGCTCTTTACGGCTTAATGATGCCGATTCTTACGCTTTCCTCACCGCTGACAAACATATTGCAGGCGGTCGGCAGAGCGGATGTCCCCGCAAAATCATTGGCGTTGGGATGTGTTTTCAAAATAGGATTAAACTATTTGCTCATAGGCATTCCGTCAATCAACATCAAAGGCGCCGTTTTCGGCACGGCATTTTTCTATTTACTTTGCATCGTTTACAACTTCTCGGTTCTCAAAAAAGAAACAGGTGTAAAAATAGATATAAAAACCGTGCTTGTGAAACCGCTTGTGTGTTCCGTATTTTGCGGTGGTGCGGCGTGGGGCTCCTATAAACTTCTCAGTTCCGTTTTAACATTCGGAGATATGTCGGGAAGGCTCAACGGCAACTCTCTCGCTTGCTTGATTTCAATCGGCGTTGCGGTTGTTGTATATGCGATTTTGATACTTTTGTCAAAAACTTTGGTCAAAAACGACATTTTATTGCTTCCCAAGGGAGAAAAATTTGCCGAAATACTTGAAAAATATAAACTAATCGTATAAAATAGAGGTTACGAGGATAATATTATGGTTGCAAATTTCGAATTTAAAGAACGTTATAATTTTGATGATTTGGTGCGTATCGTAAAAGTGCTTCGTGAACCCGGCGGTTGCCCGTGGGATATCGAGCAAACGCATCAGTCGGTTCGTGAAAACTTTTTGGAAGAAACTTACGAGGTTATCGAGGCAATCGACACAATGAACCCCGAACTTATGCGTGAAGAACTCGGCGATGTTCTTTTGCAGGTAGTTCTTCATTCCGATATGGCACGTACCGACGGTTGGTTCAATGTTGATGATGTCGCTAACGACATTTGCAAAAAACTTATTATAAGGCATCCCCATGTGTTCGGCGATGTTACCGTCAACAACACGGGCGATGTTTTGAAAAATTGGGATGACATCAAACGTCAAACCAAAAAACAGCGTACCCAGAGCGAAGCGATGGCGGCGATTCCGGCGGTTTATCCGGCACTTATGAAAGCGCAAAAGGTTCAGGAAAAAGCCAAAAAAGCGGGCTTCGATTGGGATTCGCCCGACGGTGCTTTCCTTAAAGTCGGCGAGGAAACCGAAGAACTGCGTGAGGCTTTGGCATCTCAAAACCAAAACGCCGTTGAAGATGAGTTGGGTGACTTGCTTTTCTCGGTTGTCAACGTCGCACGGTTTTGCGGTTGCGAAGCGGAAACTTCGCTTGACAAGGCAACAAAAAAATTTATGCGTCGCTTTACCGTTACCGAGAAATTGGCTAAGGAAAAAAACATCGATATGAAAACGGCTTCTTTGGAAACTCTCGACGAACTGTGGAATGAAGCCAAACAAATTGACAAAGTCCAATATTAATCGCATTTGCGATTTGGAAAATAGAAAACAAAAAATTTTTGGAGGAATTCTAAAATGAACAAAACAGATCTTGTAAATGCAGTAGTAGCTACAGGTTTAAAAAAGAAAGAAGCTGAAGCAGCGGTAACAGCGGTTTTCGGTGCTATTGAAGGCGCTCTCGCAAATGGCGAAAAAGTTCAGCTTATCGGTTTCGGTACTTTTGAAGTACGTGAAAGAGCAGCCAAAGAAGGCCGCAACCCCAGAACAGGCGAAACAATCAAAATCGAAGCATCTAAAGTTCCTGCTTTCAAAGCGGGCGCAGCTCTTAAAAACGCTGTAAAATAAGAATAAAACCAATAATAAAAGCGGGCTGTAAAAAACGTGAGTTTTTTACAGCCCGCTTTGTGTTAAGAGGATAAAATATTAAAA
>CAYPAB010000039.1:0-17965 GCA_964408605.1 uncultured Eubacteriales bacterium | reverse complement strand
TACATTCCCTGTAAAAACCCCTTCGTATTATATTATACTGTTTTATGCGGTCTGCGCTTTTTTAACATCCCCGTCATTTCTGTTTACCCAACTCAAGCGTACGTTCATAAGCGTTTTTGACCGCATTCATGGTGCTTGCCCTGAACGCACCTTCTTCAAGAGCCTTTACGCCCTCAATCGTACTGCCGGCGGGACTGCAAACGGCATCTTTGAGTTTTGCCGGATGTTCGCCTGTTTTAAGGAGCATTTCGGCAGAGCCCACAAGAGTTTGTGCGGCGTAAAGCATCGCTTTTTCCCGTGGGAGACCGCACTTCACGGCGCCGTCGGCAAGTGCCTCGCAAAACATAAAAGCGAACGCCGGCCCGCAACCCGAAACACAACTTGCGGCATCTATTTTATCCTCGTCGATTTTGTCAAGAACGCCCGCACACTTCATAATTTCGCAAAAGCCGTCGATATCCTCTTTCGAAACGAACTCGTTGGCGGTATAAAGTATCATACCCTCGCCGACACTTACGGGCATATTTGGCATTATTCTTATAATCGGGCAATCGACCCCCGCAAGAGTTTCGACAGTATGTACGCTGACGCCCGCCGCCATTGAAACAAGAACAAAATCGGTCGTTCTTTGCTCGATGATCGGCGCCACCTTTTCAAAAAGCACTTTAAGTATTTGCGGTTTTACGCCCAAAAAAATGTAGTCGCAATTCAAAACAATATATTCCATATCGGAAATATTGGCGTCCGTTCTGTCGGCAAAATCCCTGATTTTTTTGGCATCCGTGTCATAGACGAAAATATTTTCCGCACCTACGGATTTTATTGAGGCTTCAGCCAACGCACCGCCCATATTTCCGCATCCTAAAAAACCGATTTTTTTCATACCGTCACCCTTTCAGCGAATTTGACCGTCGCCCTTTATTATATATTTATAAGTTGTTAATTCTTTAAGACCCATAGGCCCTCTCGCATGGAGTTTTTGCGTGGAAATACCCATTTCACAACCGAGACCGAACTCACCGCCGTCTGTAAAGCGAGTAGATGCGTTGACATAAACAGCGGCACTGTCAACGGTTTTTGTGAAATACTCGGCATTTGCCGTGTTTTCGGTTATTATCGCCTCGCTGTGACCTGTTGAATGTACACCTATATGCGTGACCGCTTCTTTGACATCAGCCACCGTTTTTACGGCTAAAATATAATCCAAAAACTCGGTATCGAAATCATCGGCACCTGCGGGAGTGCCTGCGATTATACCCGACGCTTTTTCGTCAAGGCGAAGTTCGACCGGAACAAGACCTTTTTCTTTTCGGGCATCCGAAAGTCTTGATTTCAAAAGCGGTAAAAATTCGGAAGCGATCTTCTCGTTTATCAAAACGACTTCACAGGCGTTGCAAACAGACGGCCTGCTTGTTTTTGCGTTTTCGATGATATTCAAAGCCTTTTCGGTATCAGCCGCTTCGTCAACATAGATATGGCATATTCCCGTGCCCGTTTGAATGCACGGCACTTTTGCGTTTTCGGTACACGCTTTAATAAGCCCCGCACCGCCACGCGGTATAAGTAAATCGACATAACCGACGGCATTCATAAGTTCGTTTGCACTTTGGCGTGTTGTGTCCTGAACAAGGTTGACAAGCGTTTCGGGAAGCCCCGAAGACGTAATGCCCTTACGCATGGCACGTACTATCGCATTTGCCGAAAGAAACGCTTCTTTTCCGCCTCGAAGAATACAGACGTTACCGCTTTTAAGTGCGAGTGCGGCAGCATCGGAAGTAACATTCGGACGGCTTTCGTAAATAATCGCAACCACGCCCATCGGGACTGCTGTTTTTTCAACAACTATTCCGTTCGGGCGTTCTATTCTGTCAAGAACCTCGCCAACGGGGTCGGGCAACGTCGCAACTTGACGTATGCCGTCTGCCATTCCCTTTATGCGGTCTTCGGAAAGAGCGAGCCTGTCCAACATCACGTCGGAAACAGTTCCTTTCGCACGTTCGATATCTTTAGCATTTTCCGAAAGAATTTCATCGGCGTTTTCAAGAAGTGCATCCGCCATTTTCAAAAGCACTTCGTTTTTTGTTTGAGTATCAAGCGAAGCGAGTACACTTTTAACGCTTTTCGCCTGTTCAAGAATTTCGCAAGTTGTTTTCATCGGAATCATTCCTCTGCTTTTTTGCAATAAATTTTGTACCGACTTCCTTGCCGTCAACTATATCATAAAGCACCACGGGTGATGAACCGTTTGCGATAATCACATCCGTGCCTTTTTCAATGCATTTTTTTGCCGCCGCAAGTTTCGTTGCCATACCGCCCGTGCCCAATCCGCTTTGGCTGTTTCCACCCAAAGATTCGATTTCGGGAGTGATTTCGGTAATTTGCCTGAGAAGTTTTGCATCGGGATCTTTATGCGGGTCGGCGGTATAAAGACCGTCGATATCGGAAAGAAGCACCAACAAATCGGCATGCATACTCACAGCGACTATCGCACCCAGCGTGTCGTTATCGCCGACGGAAATTTCGTCGGTATTTACGGTGTCGTTTTCGTTGATAACGGGCAAGACGTTAAGTTCGAGAAGCCTGTTCATTGTGTTTTTGATGTTGAGGTATCTAACGGGGTCCTCAAGGTCAAGACCCGTTAAAAGTATTTGCGCAACCGTGTGATTGTGCTCGGAAAAAAGTTTATCGTATGCGTACATCAACTCGCACTGGCCTACCGCCGCCGCAGCCTGTTTTGTCGGCATATCCGACGGCTTGTTTTTTAAAGAAAGTTTGCCGACGCCCATTCCGATAGCACCGGATGACACAAGGATTATTTCATTGCCTGCGTTTTTTAAATCCGAAAGGACTTTGCAAAGTTCTTCCACATGGCGTATATTTATGCACCCCGTAGCGTGTGCGAGAGTCGATGTTCCAACTTTAACTACTATTCTCATTTTACATCTCCGAAAAAATTATTGTTCCGAATCGGCATTATCGTCGGTACGGCTTTTAAGTTTTGCCGCTCTTGAAACCGCAAGGTCTTCCATCATTTCTTCACGCACTTTGCCGTCGACATTGAAGAACGAAAGCGTAACCGCTTTACCTATTCTGCCGATAGCCGGTGCAAGCGTAAATACAGTCCATATCGCACGAAGCATTGCGGGATCGGTCTGCGGTATAACTACGCCGTAAGAGTTCATCAGCGGTTCATACTTGATTGCGGCAATTATAACACCGCTCAAAATTGTTGAAATATTGTTTGTGATAAGTGTGATGTAACCCATGGCGGCACTCATCATACCTTCGTTTCTTATGCCGGTTTTCCACTCGACATAGTCATACATATCACCTTGCTGAGCCGTTCCGCAATAGCGTTGAATACTGTTCATCGCACCGGCAAGTGTAAGGAATATAACAATAATAACAAGGTTTACTATGTGGTTATCCGTCGGATTATAGCCGACAAAATACATAATGAGATAAATAAACCCGCAGTAGCCGTAACTCAAAACCGAAAGTTTTTTTAATCCGATTTTTCTTGTGAGTTTTGTTGCAAAAGGCAAAACAAAATAACTCGGCAACCCCGTAAAGATACCCGAAATTGCGGCATTTGAAAGTTTGCCCGTACAGTTGAGCCAAAAATAGTTTGCTACGCTTTGACCGGTTGCCTTGCCCATGCCGAAAAAGTTTTTCACCAAAAGAACCCACATGGGTCGGCAGGAAGCAACCTGTTTGACGGATTTCCACACACTTGTGCTTTTCATTTCCTCACGCGAGGCAAGAGGCACACGTTCCCTTAAACTGAAAAATCCGAATATACGGAAAATTATAACAAGCAAAACAAATATCAACGCTCCGACAAGATAAATGTTCCTTGTCGGTATGGTGCGTGGCAGGTAGTCGACAAAAAACGGGAAAAGCGACGGCAACCACACACCGAAAAGGTCAACATAAGTATCGGCGGCGATAAGTTTGTTTCGCTCGTCTACGTTAGGTGTAAGGTTATACAAAACCGCTTGATATGCGGGCGTATAGAACGAACCGGCAATAGAGCCGACATATTTAATAGCCAAAAACCAAGCGAAAAGAGCCCCCTGAGAAAGTCCGTCGGGCAAAACATACGGCATAACCGCAGAAAATATCCATAACGGCAAAGTAAGAACGAGATACGGACGCACTCTGCCCCAACGGGTGCGTGTTCTGTCAAGAATCGGCCCCGATATGGCATTGTCGAATGTATCCGCAATACTGCAAAAAGATTGGGCAATGCTGAGTGTAATGGGACTGACGTGCTGAAAAGTTGTTGTATAAAAGAATTCGTTGTTTCCGCTGAATGTTTCCCAGTTTTTGTCGCCGATACCGGAAATTATGTAAGCCGCCATTTCACGCGGGCCGAGGTATTCTTTTTGTTGCTGACGCCGTTGCTTTTCAATATCGGCTTCGGTAACTTCGGGTTCAACATAAACGCCGTTTGATTTTTCCGCCACGGGTACACCGCCTTTCGCTTTAATAGTCATATTTTAACACATTTGTGACGGCAACTCAATACTTTCATCACCAATTGAGTGTTTTGCACATTGTTTGCAGGGTGTTAAGGCCCCATTTATTTGCAAGCATAATATCCTCGTGACCTTCAAATTCAAGAGTGATATAGCCGTTGTAACCGCTGTCTTTAAGTATTCCGAGAATTTGAAAAACAGGCACATTTCCGTGACCGAAAACAGCACCGCGAAGATAATTTCCGCCTCTCGATTTGAAAAATCCGTCACACGGCGGAAAAGACTCACCGCTTTTTATGTGAAAATCTTTTGCGTGTACATAAGATACAAACGGTGCCAATCGGCTTACGGCGTTCACGGGGTTTTCGTCGGCACAAAGGAAATTACCCATATCTATAAGCACACCGAAGTTTTTGTGCGACACGCCCGTTACTATTCTTTCGATTCGGTCGCTGTCCTGACAAAACCAACCGTGATTTTCAATCATTGTGCGAATGCCTCTTTTTTCGGCATATTCCGTAACCGTTCTGTAGCCTTCGGTTATACGCCTCAACGCCTGTTCGAAGCCCATATATTTTTTGTCTTCGTCTTTGTAGCCACCCGTCGCATCGTGGCGCATACCCTTAACGCCCAAGGCGACCGCAACGTCGACCTCTTTTTTCAAACGTTCCGTTTCATTGAAAAGATCACCGTTACAGCCGTAAATGAAATCGGCACCGACGGAATACTGCACGGGCTCAATGCCTACACGTTCACACTCTTTTTTAAGTTCTTCGGCGTAAAGAATTTTATCCGTGCCCTCGCAGGGATGAATCTCGGCAAACTCGATACCGTCAAATCCCAACTCTTTTGCGACACCGATAAGTTGTTTTTCCGTTTTTTCGCCTTTTTTAACAAGCGGATAAAGACTGTAACTGCTTACTGCAAATTTCATAATAAAAATCCTTTCCATTATTTTATCATTGCGGCTAAGCCCTTTGAGTATTATGATAATAGTGTATTAACCTTTAAAGGAGGCGAGTGTTTGAAAATCGAAGCAAACGGCGAGGAAAAAATCGCCGTTACCCTCAGCGATGAGGATATGCACGAACTCGATATAACATACGATGAAATGGATTATTCGAACATCGAAACACGCCGTGTGATATGGACGATTTTAGATGAAGCCAAACGTGTTTTGGGCAAGTCCATAAACACCGACGGCAGACTTCTTGTTCAAGTTTCGCCTGCCGATGACGGTGGCTGTCTTATGCTTTTCACACAGATGCCCTTGCAAGAATCCAAAAACAAAAAACGGCTGATAATGAAAAAAGACGCAGAACCGATTTTATTCCGCGCCTTTGACTCAAACGCCTTTGTAGACTGTCTTCATCTTTTGAAAAAGGCACCTCAAACAATGAAAAACTTTGAGTTGTTTGAATTTAACAATAATTTTTACATTATAATTTATCCGAAACCGACATTTTCCGAAATCATTGAGTTTTCGCTGTGCGAATTCGGTGAATCCGAAGTCGGAAACAAAAGGGATATTTCCGAACTGTATGAATACGGAAAAATTTTGTCATCTGAGTGACGATATTGCTTCGGCGGTGTTTTCCGCACCGAAAATATAACTGCCCGAAACCAAAACATCGGCACCGGCATTCACGCATAACTCGGCTGTTTCGGGAACGATTCCGCCGTCAACCTCAATCATAAGTTGCGGATTGACTTCGTCGGCTTTTGCCCGAATAGTTTTGATTTTTTCAAGCATATCGCTCATAAAAGACTGACCGCCGAAACCGGGCTCAACCGTCATAACAAGCACCATCGCTATATCCGATAAATAAGGAAAAACTTTTTCGGGCTCCGTTGCGGGTTTAAGCACAAGTGCCGGCAAAACTCCCGCACTTTTGATTTTTTCGACAGTTGCACCGACGTCGCTTTCGCTTTCAACATGGAATGATATCAAATCGGCTCCGCTTGAAGCAAAAGCGTCGATATAATCATAAGGGTTGCTTATCATAAGATGGCAGTCCAAAAACATATCCGTCGCTTTCCTAACCGATTTCACAACGGGAGGGCCTATTGAAATATTGGGTACAAAATGCCCGTCCATAACATCGACGTGCAACATATCGGCACCGCCGTTTTTCACTTTTTCGATTTCGCTTTTAAGTGAAGCGTAATCCGCTGAAAGAATAGACGGAGAAATTTTGATTTTATTTTTAAATTCCATAAACGGACTCCCCTTTCAAAATTTCCAAAGCGATTTTTCTGTCTTTGGCAATTTGATTGCTTAATTCTTCAAGCGAAGAAAACTTCATTTCTCCCCGAATTTTTTCAACAAGAAAAACTTCGGGACACCTTCCGTAAAGATCACCTTCGAAGCCGACTATGTTTGTCTCGCTCCTTTTTTCGCTGTTACCGATGGTGGGTCTGACACCCACATTGGTAACAGACGGGTAATTTTTGCCGTCAATTGCCGTAAAAGATGCATACACGCCGTATTGCGGAACCGAAAAATCTTCGCCGAAAAACTGATTTATAGTCGGCGAACCTAAAATTCTTCCACGTTCGTCACCGTGAAGCACCTCAAAATCATAAGAATAATATCTTCCGAGCATTGCATTAACGGATTTCATATCCCCGTTACGCAATGCGTTTCTTATTCTTGTCGAACTTACAGGTTCGTTTTCAAACATTACCGCATCCGCCACGGTAAGTTTAATTTCACGCTCGGCACAAAGGCTTGAAAGCAACTGTACCGTTCCCTCCGCATTTTTGCCGAATCGGTAATTGAAACCACACGCAAGGGATTTTACATTATATTTTTCTATTAAAACTTTATCGACGAATTCTTCCGGAGAAAGATTGCAAATTTCCGCAAAATCAATATACTCCGGCTCTATGCCCCACTCTTTCAAAAGGCTTTTTTCTTTCCTTGCGGTAATAAGCACTCCGGGATTTTCGCCTTTGAGTTGAGCCTGCGGGTGACGGGTAAACATAAGCGTAAGTTTTCGTCGGTATTCAGTTTTTTCCGCGGTAATTACCGCCTTATGACCGATATGCAATCCGTCAAAAGTGCCCAACGCCGCAAATGTGCCGTCAAACCGTTCTTCCATAATCATCTTCCGTCATAAATTGTTATATACTCTTTTAACTTTCAAACTGTCGCTGTTTTCCGACAGTTCACCTATTCCCAAAAACTCGCCCGCTCCGTAAACACGGTAGTAGCCGATATTTTCAATACCTTTTAGACGCTCGCTCATTAAATCACCGCCGTTTTTAAAACGCACCGCCTGTTTGTCGGTAACGGTGATTGCGGGGTAGCAATCAAGAATTTTATCAACCGAAATAAGTGCGTCTTCGATGTTTCCGCATTCGCTCATAGCCGAAAGTTCTTCAAGTGTGAAACAGTCTTTCAGTTCGATTCCACACGCATAGGTGCGTAAAAGCGAAGTCATAACGGCGCCTGTTCCCAACATATCACCTATATCGCTGATGAGAGTGCGTATGTATGTTCCGGCGGAACATTCGCAACAGAGGGAAAACTCGCCGTTTTCAGCCTCGCCTAACACCAAATCGTATATACGGCACTTCCTCGCCTCACGCTCGACACTTTTCCCTTGCCTTGCAAGTTCATAAAGACGTACACCGTCTTTTCTCAGTGCCGAATACATCGGAGGGAGTTGCATAATTTCGCCTTTGAAATTCTCGCTCGCTTTCAGAACATCTTTGAACGTCACCGATTTTTCGGAAGTTTCCGTAACCTTGCCCCAAATGTCGAGCGTATCGGTTTTAATTCCCGTTTTAAACGTTGCTTTGTAGACTTTTTTGTGTGTCGGCAAAAGTTCTATAAAACGGGTCGCACCGCCCAATGCAACGGGAAGAACACCTGTTGCGTTTGGGTCAAGCGTTCCCGTGTGACCTGCCTTTTTTTCACCCGTAATACGTCGCAATTTGTTTACGGCAAAAAACGACGTTATGTTTTCGCCTTTGCGAAGTGGGATTATTCCTGTCATTTCGAAATACCGTCCAAAGATATTTTTACGGAGTCAAGAAGTTTCTTTTTTCCTTCTTCGTAACTTTCGTGAAAACTGCTTCCCGCGGCACCCTTATGACCGCCGCCTCCGAGCCTCGCACATATTTCCGAAGCATCTATTCCGTCGTCGGTACGCACGGAAACACCGAACGAACCGTCTTTTTTTTGCTTGATAACGGCACCGACGAGAACGCCTTCGATTTGGCGCGGGAGTGCCGTTATGGGATAGCACTCGTGCTCGTTTGAACCGCTTTTTTCATACATATCCTGTGTTATCGTTATAATTGCACATTTGCCGTCGAAATGATATTCCAAAGTTTCACGTGCGATCATTTCAAGACGCAAAAAACTTTTTGTTTTTGTTTCAAACATAAGTTTATTGATTTTATTCGAATCAACGCCCTGTTCCGTAAGTTCCGCCGCAACACGGAAAACTGACGGAGTAACGTTTTGATATCTGAAACACCCCGTATCGGTGGAAATGCCCGTATAAATACAGTTCCTCATATACCGATTAAGTTCAACACCGGTGCAAATCGCAAGTTCGTAAACAATCTCACACGCCGCGGCCCTGTCTTCGACAAGGTTTTTTTCGGCGTACAGCGTATTGGACATATGGTGATCAATGCACAAATCGATTTTGCCTTTATATTCCGACTCAAGTTCGCCCAAAAGTTTTGTGTCGGCAACATCCACCGCAATAACAAACGGATTTTTCACTTCATCGGGCAAAAAGCCGTCGGTCATATACGCAAAATCGTCGGATATATCGCCGTCGCAACGAAACGCTCTTTTCTTGCCGAGAATTTTGAGCATCTCGCAAAGTGCGAAGGCACCGCCCAAAGTATCACCGTCGGGTCGCTCATGGGAGAGAACGATAAATTCATCGTTCTCTCTCAAAAGTTTTACACATTCTTTCTTATCAATAACCATAACACACCTAAAGTTACAACCGAATTAAACTTATTCGCCGTTTGATTCGGAGGAAAGTTCTTCGAGTTTTTTAACTATACTCATACCGTGTTCGATGGAGTCATCGGCAACAAACTTAATTTCCGGAGTTTTGCGAAGCCCCAGACGTTTGCCGACTTCACGCCTTATCAAACCCGTTGCCCCCGTGAGCGCTTTTGTCGCGGCTTTCGCAACCTCAATGCCCTCAACGGCGCTGACATACACCTTAACATACGATGAGTCCGATGCGACTTCGGCACGTGCAACGCTTATAAGATGATCGCTTACACGCGGGTCTTTCAATTCCCTTACTATTGTCGCAATTTCACGCCGTATATCTTCGGCTGTTCTGTTTTGTTTGTAAGTGCCCATAAAATCTCCCGTCAGTCTTTATACTCCTCAACGATGTACGCTTCGAGGATATCGCCCTCTTTGATATCGTTGAATTTCTCCAGACCTATACCGCATTCGTAACCGGTTGCGACCTCTCTTTGGTCGTCTTTGAAACGTTTAAGCGAAGCGATTTCATCTTCGAATATAACAATACCGTCACGCACAACACGTATTTTTGCGTTTCTTGTAATCTTGCCTTCGGTGACGTAACTGCCCGCAATTGTGCCGGCACTTGAAAGTTTAAATACATTTCTGACTTCCGCTTTACCGAGTTCAACATCACGGAATTTGGGTGCAAGCATACCCTTTATGGCAGCCTCGACTTCTTCAATGCAGTCGTAAATTACACGGTACATTCTCATTTCGACATTGTCACGCTCGGCGTTTGCCTGTGCCACGGGGTCGGGACGAACATTGAAACCGACAATAAGAGCATTGGATGCGTTTGCAAGCATAACGTCGGATTCGTTTACGGCACCGACACCGCCGTGAATGACCTTAACTCTGACTTCATCGTTTGAAAGTTTTTCAAGACTTTGGCGAACCGCTTCAACAGAACCCTGAACGTCGGCTTTAACGATGATGTTGAGATCTTTAAGCGAACCTTCGTTGATGGACTCGAACAAATTGTCAAGCGTAACTTTCTGCATCGAACGGAAGGCTTCTTCTTTTTGTGTTCTCTTTCTCTGCTCGACAAGTTCACGTGCGAGTTTTTCATCGGATACGCAGTCGAACTGATCACCGCCTGTGGGAACTTCCGCAAGGCCTGTGATTTCAACGGGAACCGAGGGGCCCGCCTCTTTAACTTTTCTGCCCTTGTCATCGGTCATAACACGCACTCTGCCGACCGCTGTGCCCGCAACGATAATATCACCCGATTTAACGGTACCGTTTTGAACAAGAAGTGTTGCAACGGGGCCACGACCTTTATCCAAACGTGCTTCGATAACAATACCTTTACCGGCACGGTTGGGATTGGCTTTGAGTTCTTTCATTTCCGCAACAAGAAGCACCGATTCAAGAAGCGTGTCGATATTCATTTTTGTTTTTGCCGAAACGGGAACGCAAATTACATCACCGCCCCATTCTTCGGGAATGAGTTCATGCTCGGTAAGTTGTTGCATTATTCTGTCGGGCGAAGCGTCGGGTTTATCCATTTTGTTTATTGCGACAACAACCGAAACACCCGCCGCTTTGGCGTGGTTGATCGCTTCAACGGTCTGTGGCATAATGCCGTCATCAGCCGCAACAACAAGGATCGCAATATCGGTAGCCATAGCACCACGAGCGCGCATCGCGGTAAACGCAGCGTGGCCGGGGGTGTCAAGGAAAGTGATATCCTGACCGTTGAGGTTGACTCTGTAAGCACCGAGGTGCTGTGTGATACCGCCGGCTTCGGTTTCCGTTACCGAAGTGTTTTTAATGGCATCGAGAAGCGATGTTTTACCGTGGTCAACGTGACCCATAACGCAAACAACGGGGCTTCTGGGCACAAGATCGCTTTCGTCGTCTTCGTGGTCGTCGATGATTCTGTCTTCAATCGTAATAACGACTTCTTTTTTAACCTTTGCGCCCAATTCCGTTGCGACGATTTCAGCCGTATCGAAATCTATAACTTGGTTTACCGTTGCCATCATGCCGAGCGAGAAAAGTTTTTTGATAACTTCGGCGGCGGTACGTTTGAGCAATGCCGCAAGATCGCCTACGGTGATTTCATCGGGAACGGTGATAACAAGAGTTTTCTTCGCTCTTTCCGCTTCGATTCTCTTTAATCTTTCGGCTTCACTTTCTCTGCGTTTTGAACGCATACCCTGTTGCTTTCTGTACTGCTGGCTTTTTTGTTTTAATTTTTGCTTTGTTTGAACATTGTCGTTTATTGAATGAACGGGGGCAATGTTCTCATATTTTTCGTTGTATTTGTCAAGTTGGATATCTTCCGCTCTGGTGTCGATTGTACGTCTTTCACCTTTTGTTCTCGACTGCATGGGGCCGTCTTTCTTCTTCTCGTTCTTTTTGAACGGATTAAGAGAACTCTCACCGTGTTTTTTCTCGGTGGGTTGAGCGGGTTTCTTTGCATCGGCTTTTTTGCCGTTTGCTTTTTCATCTTGCTTTTTCGAAGAATCTTCACGCTTTTCCGTTTTCTTTTCGGGAGCGGGCTTCTTCTCTGTTTTCTTTTCTGTTTTCTTTTCGGTTGAGTTTTCCGTTTTCTTTTCGTTTGACTTTTTATCGGCGGTTTTTACGTTTGCTTTCGTTTCCGCCGGTTTTTCGTCTTTGGATTCTTTCTTCATAGCAAAAAACGAATCAAAACTGTTGACCGAATTTTCCTGAGTCAGCACATCAAAAAGCACGTCGAGTTCTTTTGTGTCAAGTGCCGTCTGCGATTTTTTGGGTTCTTCAAAATATTTGCCGAGAACTTCGGTGATATCTTTATTTTGCAAACCGAAGTCTTTGGCGACTTCATTAACTTTATATTTAGTTATCATCTTATTCCTCCCCGAATTTCAGAAGTAATTTAGTTGCAAATCCGGTATCCGTAACGGAAAAAACCGCCGATTTTTTGCCGATGCCCACGCCGAAATCTTCCATAGCACAGGCAGTACGCAAAACAGGGATATTTTTCCCGTTGTAAGTACACGCGTGGCGCATTTCTCTTTCAAGCCTTTCGGATGCATCCGAAGATAGAAAAACAAGTTGCGCTTTAGATGAAATAATCGATTCTTTGACTGCATCGTGCCCGCACAAAAGCATTCCCGCTTTGCGACAGATTCCCAAGAACCCCATTACATCTTTTATATTCAATTTTGCCACAGTCCCTTCAACTTAATTAAGTTCCTTTGACATTGCATCGTAAACGCTGTCGGGAATTTGTGTTTCAAGGGCACGTTCAAGGCGTTTGCCCTTTCGTGCTTTTTCAAAACAAGTTTTATCGGGGCAAATATATGCGCCTCTGCCCGATTTCTTGCCCGTCAAGTCAAGGCTTATTTCACCTTCGGGACTTTTGACCGCACGAATGAGTTCCCTTTTGGGCTTCATTTCGTTACAGCCCAAGCACTTTCTCATGGGTATTTTTTTCTCTGCCATGGCAACCTCACGAATTTTGAGGAATATAGAAACCGCTTTCGGGTTTTATATCTATCTTCCAACCGGTAAGCCTTGCGGCGAGGCGGGCGTTTTGACCTTTGTTGCCGATAGCGAGAGAAAGTTGCGTATCGGGAACGGTTACATGACAGGCGTTTTCTTTTTCTTCATCGACTTCAACAAGAAGAACGTCGGCGGGAGCGAGTGCCGCCGCAATGAATTTGCAGGGGTCTTCGTCATAAACGACGATGTCGATTTTTTCGCCGCCCAACGATTCAACGATGTTTCCGACTCTTGTTCCTTTGGGGCCTATGCAAGCACCGATGGGATCTACATTTTCATCTTTTGAAAGCACCGCTATTTTTGTTCTTGAGCCCGCTTCACGTGCGACGGATTTTATTTCGACAATACCGTCGTATATTTCGGGGACTTCCGTTTCGAAAAGGCGTTTTACCAACCCCGAATGAGTTCTCGATATCATAGCCTTGGGGCCTTTCGGGGTATCTTTGACACCTTCGATGAAAACTTTAATAAGTTGACCCTCCGTGATAACTTCGTCGGGAATCTGCCTTGATTTCGGAAGAACGACGACCGCCTTGCCTATTTCAAGAGTTGCATTTCCCGTTTGAGGGTCTACACTTTGGACTTTACCCGTAACAAGTTCTTTCTGTTTTGATTCGAACTCACGAAGCATAAGCCCACGTTCGGCATCGTGAATGTCACCGCGTATAACGTTTTTTGCTGTGGTCGCGGCGATTCTGCCGAACTGTTTTGTTTCGAGGGGAATTTCGACAATGTCGCCGACAAGAGCGTTTTTGTTGTATTTTTTCGCTTCTTCGGGAAGAATTTGAGTGAAACTGTTTTCGATTTCTTCGCAAACGGTTTTTCTCAAATAAACTCTCAACTCGCTCTTTTCGGGGTCGCAATCAACAAATACAACGTCTTCACCGCCGTATTCTTTTTTTACCGACGTAACAATCGCCGCACAAACTTTCTCAAGAAGATAGTCTGCCGGAATCCCTCTTTCCTGTTCAAGCAATTTTATCGCTTCGAAAAATTCTTTGTTTTGATTGGTGGGCTTTGCCGCTTTTCTTGCCATTTTTCTTACCATTCCTTTCGGTGTATATTATGCTCGGTTCGGTGCCGATAAGTATTCTATCTTACAAACCGATTTAAAAGGAGAAATCGTCAAGTTTTACAAACGCCGTTTCTTTTTTACCGGCGGTCATTGTATTCTCCTCATCCAAGGCGATTGTAACATCGCCGTTTTCATTATAATCGATAAGCACCCCTTTAAATTCACGCTTGCCTTCAAAGGGTCTTATAAGTCTTACAATAACTTTTTCGCCCATGGCATAATCAAAATGGAACGGGCGGGTAAGTTTCCTTTCCACGCCGGGTGAAGACACCTGAAGATTGTATTGGCGGTCGATGGGATCCGCCTCGTCAATCGGTTCTTCAACGGCACGGCTCATATTGACGCAATCGTCGATTCCGACGCCGTCTTCCTTATCGATAATAATTTTAAGGTAAAAGTTCGCTCCTTCTTTTTCGAAGCAAACATCCCAAAGGATAAGCCCCAACTCCCGTGCTATGGGTTCGGCTATATCCCAAACAACTGAAACCGTGTTTTTTGCCAAATCAACACCTCTTTTAAACCTTTCGTTGACTTTATTATGGTTTTCAAAACAATAAATATGAGAGCAGGTTGCCCTGCTCTCACTCATGTTTCTATTCGTACAATGGAAATATAACACATTCAATAATTTTTTGCAAGTATTTTTGTAAAAAATATCACCGTTTATTGAAATATTTTCAAAATATGATATATTATTTTATAAAGAAACAAATAATAACTGTTGTCACCGCACATCACTGGAGGTGGTTTTGTGTCTGAAATCATAATCGCCGGTGCCGGTCACGGCGGAGTTGTTGCCGCCGTAAAACTTGCCGAAGCCGGCCACAAAGTAACCGTTTTCGAAAAAGAACCGAAAAATCTTTTGGGCCTGCCTCAAAGCGATATAGTCGAAAAAGCGGCTTTCGACTATGCCGAAATACCGTTACCGCCCGATTGCAAACCCGTTAGAAACCGAATGACATTCGTGCCTCTCGGCGACGATGTTTCTCGCATAACCTTGCCCGCTTCCGAAAGGGAATCCGTTTCCGTTGACAGAAAAAAACTGATAAGCCACTTGCTCTCTTGCGCCGAAAACGCCGGTGCCGAGATCGTTTACGACACGGAAATTACCGCTCCCGTTGTTTTGGGCAACCGTGTTTGCGGAATCAAAACAAACAAAGGCGATTTTTACGGCGACCTTGTTATAGATTCCTGCGGTGTGTTTTCCCCCGTAAGAAGCGCACTTCCCGAATATATGTGCGTAAACCGAAAAATAGGCAAATATGACGTTTTGCACACATACAGGGCATATTTCAACAAAAAAACCGATGTGCCCGACCCGGAAACAACTTACAATGTCTATCTGCGTGACGACGGAACGGTCGGTTTTTCGTGGCTCGTTACCGAAAAAGACCGTGTTGATGCTCTTGTGGGAAGATTTCACTCTATCGACGACGCCGAGGCGTTGCGTGTTTTAAGAAAAATCCACGATGAAAATCCGCATATGGGCACCGAACTTGTAAACGGCGGAAGTTTCAAGTGCATTCCGGTATGCCAACCGCTTGCCGTTCTTGTCGCAAACGGCTATGCCGCCGTCGGTGACAGCGCATTTATGACTTACTCGGCAAAAGGCTCCGGCATAGCGTACAGTCTTCGTGCGGGCACCATGCTTGCCGACTGCGTTTTAAACGACACTTGCGGTTTTTACGATACCGAACACCTGTGGGAATACCAAAAAAGATTTTTCAAAGAAATCGGTTTTTCCGCATGCAGAATCGCCGTGGCAAAAAATCTTTTACACTATATGACGGCGGCGCAACTCAGCGACCTGTTAAAGCAAAACATCATAACAACCGAAGAAGTCGCAAAAGTTATGGAAGAAAAAGTCGATGCCATTCTTAACGCAAAAGGTTTTTCGACGGTGAAAGAAAAAGTCCGTTTGATACGTGATAACCCGATTCTTAAAGAAATGATCGCAAACGTTGCTGTTTGGATAGGTCGGTTCACCGTGACGGAAGGTTCTTTCCCGAATAAATACGATGCGGAAGATGTCAAAAAGTGGAGTGAACGGTACAACTCGTTTTTCGAATCCATCGAAGCACCGTAAAAATACCGAACAATCAGTAAAGGGGCTCTATAGGTGTTATTCACACCCATAGAGCCCCTTGTGTCATACCGTTTTATGTGGTCTGCTTTTTTAACATCCCCGTTAAAAAGCGATTTTTTCTTCAATATATTCCTCAAGTTCCGCAACGGAAATACGAACCTGTTCCATTGTATCTCTGTCACGAACGGTAACGCAACCGTCTTCAACGCTGTCGAAATCGTAAGTAATGCAGAACGGTGTTCCGATTTCGTCTTGTCGACGGTATCTTTTGCCTATTGAACCGGCATCGTCATATTCGACATTGAATTTTTTCGAAAGAGCGGTAAAGACTTCGGTGGCCTGCTCGTTAAGTTTTTTGGAAAGCGGAAGAACGGCGCACTTGAACGGTGCAAGTGCGGGATGAAGACGAAGAACAACACGGGTGTCGTTTTTCTCCGCATCGACAACTTCTTCGTCGTAAGCCTCGGTAAGAATCGAGAGGAAAAGCCTTTCAACACCGAGAGAAGGCTCGATGACATAAGGAATATATCTTTCGTTTGTTTCGGGGTCAAAATAATCAAGACTTTTTCCCGATGTGTTAATATGCTGTGTAAGGTCATAGTCTGTTCTGTCGGCAACGCCCCAAAGTTCGCCCCAACCGAACGGGAAAAGATATTCAAAGTCCGTTGTGGCTTTTGAATAAAAGCAAAGTTCTTCGGCGTCGTGGTCACGAAGCCTGAGGTTTTCTTCCTTTATGCCCAAAGAATAAAGCCAATCACGGCAGAAACCGCGCCAATATTCGAACCATTCAAGGTCGGTGCCGGGTTTACAGAAAAATTCAAGTTCCATCTGTTCGAATTCTCTGACACGGAAAATAAAGTTACCGGGGGTGATTTCGTTTCGGAACGATTTACCGATCTGGGCAACGCCGAAAGGAACTTTCTTTCTTGTTGTGCGCTGAATGTTGGCGAAGTTTACAAAAATGCCCTGTGCTGTTTCGGGGCGAAGATAAAGTTCGTTTTTGCTGTCCTCCGTAACACCTTGGAACGTTTTGAACATAAGGTTAAACTGACGTATATCGGTAAAATTATGCTTACCGCATTCGGGACACGGAATGGCTTTTTCTTTGATATAGTCCATCATTTGTTCGTTAGACCAACCCGCAACGTTCGTGCCGTCGAAATCTTCAATAAGATTGTCGGCTCTGTGACGTGTTTTACATTCACGGCAATCCATAAGCGGATCGGAAAAACCGCCCAAGTGACCGGATGCGACCCATGTTTGAGGGTTCATAAGAATAGCACTGTCAAGCCCTACGTTGTAGGGATTTTCCTGAATAAACTTTTTGCGCCACGCATTTTTGATGTTAGTTTTGAGTTCAACGCCGAGCGGGCCGTAATCCCAAGTGTTTGCAAGACCGCCGTAAATTTCGCTGCCCGCATACACAAAACCCCTGCCTTTGCAAAGGGCAACAAGTTTTTCCATAGATTTCTCGGTATTTTTCATTTTCCCATTCTCCTTTCGGGTGAAAGCACTTTTGAATATCAAGTCGTAATTATATCACAGTTTTTTTTAATAATCAACAATTTGACCGAATTTATCACCTTAAACTTGACATAAAGATTTCATTATTGTAAAATGATAGACTGTAATTATATATTAAGAAACGAGTGTGATATCATGCATTGGTCAGAAATGATTGCAGACCGCATCATAAAACGCAATCCCGATAAAGAAGAATACGTTTGTGCGGCGGGTATAAGTCCCTCCGGCTCTATTCATATCGGTAACTTCCGCGATATTGCAACAAGTTATTTTGTTGTTCGCGCACTTAT
>CAYPAB010000038.1:0-17987 GCA_964408605.1 uncultured Eubacteriales bacterium | reverse complement strand
CCCGAAAAAATAGTCTATGTTTCGTGCGATCCCGCAACTTTAGCAAGAGATTGCAAAAGGCTCGAAACTTTAGGCTATAAAGTAAACGAAGTAACCCCGGCGGATATGTTCCCCCGAACCGCTCATGTGGAGACGGTTTGTTTTCTGACAAGGAAAGATATGCCAAAATAAGAATGTTTCTAAATCGGAATTTACAGAGGAATGAAGATGGATATAAAGATCAGAGAATATACGGATGCAGACGCAGATGCAGTAATGAAGATATGGAATCAGGTCGTAGATGATGGCGTAGCATTCCCCCGGGATGAAGAACTGACAACAGAAAATGCGAATGTTTTTTCCACCGGCAAACCTACACAGGAGTTGCCGAAGACGGTGTCAGCGGAGAGGTAATCGTAAAAGAAAGGGTGAAATCTATAATGAATTATAAAAAACCTGCAACTTGGATTGTCGTTACGGCTGTTGCCACCTGTATTGTCGCTGCGGTTTGTCTTTTAACAAACCCGCTAAGCGGTAACGATGACACCCGTGAAGATAAATACTATTTGCTGATCGGAACGGAGGATGTTCTCGACATAGAAGTGTCAACACCGGTCGCAAGCGGAGGATGCAGAAATGCAGACAATTCTCCATTCAAAAAAGGGGAAAAAGTGTGGTTAGAGCAACTAAACACCGAATCTGATTTGAGAGGCGTAAAAATAACGGCACTTGATACAGAAGGGAAGGTTGTATATACTTTCACTGTTCCGAAAAATGCAACCGATGATGAAATAACACGATTGATAGGCAACGATGCCTGGCTGTTCCGCCCTCAAACACACCCATCGCTTTAAAGTGCTTTCAAACTGATTTTTAAACAGCATCTGAAACTTCTTCGAAGAATCCCTACTGCCGAAACTTATTCCCGCCGACAGTTTTCTGCTTGTAAATTTGAATGCAAAAGCCGACCTAAACAGATGAGTTTTACGGAAATTCCAACTTCCCGCACCGTAATATTCCCGAAAGTACAGCGTTTTTGTCATACAAAACTCAAAAGTTGATAAATATTTGATGATTTCGCTTTATTCTCAAGCAGAGGTGTATTTTATGAAATATAAAATTTTAATCGTTGACGATGAAGCCGATATTGTTTCTATGTTGAAAGACTATTTTGAGTTTAACGGGTATGATACTTTAACAGTTCGGAGTATTGGAGTGCAAAAGAACTGTCTATGTCACTTAATTGCACTTCCATAACAGCGAACATCAATATATAAGTGTTTTCCGGAGGTCGGGAAAACATCAGAAATACCCAAGGTGGTTTTAAGGATTTTTTTGATTATGAATTGACAAGATATGCCCGCTATCCGATAGTGACGGTATTTATTATGAGTGAAACGCACTTTTCCTTTGAATAAAATATTGATATATGGGCATATTATTTCCTATGAATCTTAATTCGGGGAACATTTTTGTATGATTTTCAGCAAAAATCTTCCCCGATTTTTATTGAACATTGGGGAACTTTTTGCTATAATAAGTTTACGATTTGTTCCCCAAAGGAGAAAATACTATGGCAGTACAATATCAAGATATACAAGGATTACTCAGAAGTCGAGCCGACCTTCACGCAAGATTGAATCTAATGCCTTATGAAGGAACACCCGAAATCAAAGAGCGTGGAGACGGAAAATATCTCTATGTAAGAAAGCGTGTGGCAGGTAAACTTACATCGACTTATGTAGGCGTATACACCGAAGAACTGTATAATCTCCTTCTTCGTAATGCGAAAGAAATCAGAGAAATCAGAAAAGAACTTCGCAGTATAGAAAAACAACTTGCCGCCGCCGGATATTCGGAAGATGATCTTCCCGCTGATGTAATAAACAACATTGCATTTGCACGAGCCAATATGAAAATGAACATCTATGATCAGGCTGTTTTGGAGGGTGTTGCTACATCGTTCCCACAGACAGAAGAAATCATAGAAAACGGAAAAGTATCCGGTATGACGGCTACTGATGTTCAAAAGATTTTGAACTTAAAACACGCATGGGAGTTTATCCTTGACCGTGACGTGATTGCGAGTCGTTCCGATTACTATATGCTCAGCCACATTGCGAGGCTTGTTAACGAAGGTTTTTTTGCCGAGGGTGGACGAATTCGCGGAGTGCCTGTCACGATCGGCGGTTCATCTTATGTTCCGCCGTTACCTAATGAGTTGGATGTAAAAGACAGAATATGTGAAATTACCGAAGAAAATGACGAGGCTATCAATATTGCTATCAAACTGTGTTTGTACTGTATGAAAACACAAATATTTTTGGATGGTAACAAACGAGCATCTGTAATTTTCGCAAATCATTATCTGATTGCACATAGCGGGGGTTTTCTGGTAATCCCCGAAAAGGAAGTACCGGAGTTCAAACGCTTGCTTGTAAAATATTATGAAGGCGAAGATATCTCTGTTATCGTCGCTTTTATGAAAGAACGCTGTTGGAAAACAATGTAAATCAAATGCAAATCCTATTTTGAAACAGAAAGCCGGACAGCCGGAGTATGTGTTTGGTATGTGATAAAATGATTATGCATCGGATACTCGGATTGTATTTGATAAAACACTTAACGAACTGTTTTTGAGCGTATCGCAATGGAAAACATAAATATAAATGTTGATTTCAACAAAATAATCGATACTGTCAAACCTATGCACGGTGTCGGGAAACCGTCGTTTTCCGGATGTAATTTTGGAATGTTCCGCCACCTCACCTAAACAAATGAGTTTTACGGAAATTCCGACTTCCCGCACCGTAATATTCCCGAAAAAGCAGTAATCATTAAACACGCAAATAAAACCGTGGCTGTAAAAAACTTGCGTTTTTTACAGCCACACTCAAAATACCGTTTCAACAGAAAAATAAAAATCAGCCGTTAATGTTGTAGTTTTCGCACATAAGGTTTGTTGCTTTAAAAAGTTTATGCATATAAACGAACGGTCCGACAACAATAAAGCAACCTAAGATACCCCAAAGCCAAAAATCCTTGGCACTGAAACTGTAATCAACGCCACGTCTTTTCAATTCATCTCCGATACGGTTCGAGATTTTGTGACTCCAAACGAAACTGCCTATTCCGAGTGTAATAGGTGTTATAACGAATGTGAGCAAGCAATAATGCATTGTCTTTTTGCCGTCATATCTTGAAGCAACAACGTTAATATCATTCGAAACACCCGACATAACAACTATTGCGTAAATGCCGAATGTAATAAGAGAAAGTAATATTGTCTTTACTAAACTTCTGTTTGTTTTCAACTGACCTGCGGGTCTTTCCTGCACTGTATTTTCCCTAAATTTACCTCCTACGGCTATTTAGATTTGTTTTTGTTTTGCAAATCGAATTTTCTGTTGAAGCGTTTTTCACTTTTTCAAACATATGCATACGAGCCGTTTCCGACCGCATTTCTTACAAACTCACCCCTTCCCCACTGTTATATTGACATTATCCCCAAAAATACCGCAAATTTCAACACTCTGTCGGTATACACTTTAAAAATTCGACAAAAATACTCAACCGGCCATATTTCCGTTTCATTCTATCATACTGCTTTTGTTAAGCACATCAACAAAAAAGGCGGTGCTGTAAAAACGTAAGTTCTTACAGCACCGCCGATATTTTTAATCTGTTATTTTGATATATCCTTTGCGGATATTATCGAACCGTTTGCCGAAGCATAAGAAATATTGACTTTGTCACCGACATTAAGGATAACAACAGCATCGTCGGAAGCCGCCGAAATCGAATAATAAACGGGTTTATTGTCAATTGCAATATAATAAATGCTGTTTCCGTTAACGACCGCTGTTCTTATATCGGTAATAACGCCCGAAACTTTAATAATTTCCGCCGGTTTATCTCCGCCGGAAGCGTTACCGCCCGTACCCTCGCCGCCGGCTATGGCATCGGGAAGAACCGCATCGTATTCAATGGAGAGAACTTTCTTTGTGCTTGATTTAACCTTGGAAACATACGCTTTAAGGCAAGCCTCCAAATCGGGGTTTGCATCATCTTCGCTTCGAACGGCATCCTGAACACGTTCAACGCTTACCATTGCATAACTCTTAACGACGTTACTGTCTTTAAGTGCCATAAAATAAGTCGCTTCGCCGTCGATATTTAAAAGAAGCGGGAAGGTTGCAGACCAGCCCTTATCGGAAACTATGCCTTCGGCGGAAGTCTGCGCACCGCTTTCGGTCGTACCGGAAATTTCTTGGAACACAGCCTCTTTTGTACGTTGGTTTATGATTGCGAAACCGATGATAGAATCGTCGTTTGTAACAGATGTAACACCGGTATAAAGCCAAACGTCATCACCGCTTGCGATATAACTTGAGCCTGTTGTGGTTGTCATAACGCCTGTTTGACCGATATAACCGTTTATGAAACCGCCGTTATATTTTCCGTAATAGTTGTACTGCTGAACAAGAAGATCGTCGGAATAAATTTGGTCGATCCACTGAATTTCTTTGTTGCCACGGATCTCATCCATTGTGTATTCCGTGATGTTGTTTTTGTCGCAGGCATCAACAAGCACAACGCCGATAACATCCGTACCGCCGACAAGACCTATCGTTTTGTCTACACGTTCGCATACCCAATACGGATGGCCTGTTTCGTCAATTTCAAGTGACGGCACACCGAACATATATGTCGGGAACTTGAATCTCAAAACACGGTCAAGACGTTCGTTCAAATATTCGCCCGTGGAAACCTGAATATTGGGAAGCCCGTTATCGGAAAGAACAAACGCTTCAGCCTCCTGCGTGTACATATTAACACGCAAATATGCGGGGAACCCTTCTTTGGTGTTTTGAATCCATTTGAAAATATCGCCGTATTTCAACGGGAATATTCTGTACGGATTGCCTTGATAGTTTATTTGTGTCGAATATTTTTCGTCAATAACAAACTGAGAAACCCAATCGGAAAGATCACCGAGCGTTTTGTTTGCAAGGTTAAGAGAAACATCCTTGTCGATCATGGGAACACTGCTGAAGTCCTCAAGGCTTGTAATCGTTGTGATGCTTTTCTCATTTGCACCGAAATCTTCTTCGGTAACATCGATAATCTCGCTGTAATCCTTTGCACGGAAAAGCGGTGCCGAAAAAAGATAACCGATACCGAGAATCAAAGCGAAAACAAGACCGATGATAATCGGGATTGTCGCCTGTTTTTTAACGTAAGGTATATATTCCGGTTTTGCGAGGGCTTTTGACGTTATGAAAGTCATACCGACATAAATGGCAATAAGAACAGCAATGAAGTAATAAAATTCTATTGCTTTTAAGTTTATTGCCGGAAGCATAAAGTAATATGCTATTGCACCTCCGATGATTGTGGAAAGAATACAGATAATGATCTTAAGTACCTTTTTTTCGGGGGGGATAACAACTTCTCTGGGTTTGCCTTTACCCGAAAAATCAACCTTTATGGGATCCATTATGTCAACTCCTTTATTTTTATCGTGAATATTATAAACTATGCATTATTCAAATACAAGTCTATATTTATTAAGAATTTATTTATTTCCCGATTTTCCAATCGCAAACGTCGGCATAACACTCATAACCGCCGGTGGTACCCGTTATATTCGGGTTTACACAGACAATTGCTTTTCGGTAATAAAGCGGAATAAACGGCACTTCCGTCGAAAAATTTTCAACAAACGTCATCGAAGAATCTTTACCGCTTTTATATAAAGAATAATATTGGAAAAATTCTTGGGATATACCGTAATTAAGTGTGCCGTCTTTTGTGAAAAATTCCGACAAATCGCAATTGGCGGTAAGTTCCGTTTCGCCGATGTAAAGATTGAAATGCCCCTTGCCGAGTGCTTCGTAAAACTCCTCGCTCGTTTTCTTTTCGGTTATTGTCACCCCGAAGCCGAGTTCCTCCAACGACTTTTTCAAAGCCTCGGCAACGGTCAGTTTATACTTGTTTTGCGAACACACAAGTATACTGAGTTTTAAAGAGGTATTTCCGTCGGTTCGCACACCGTCGGAATTCACCGTTGTGTAACCGTTTCGTTCGAGTATCACAACCGCTCTTTCCGTTTCACCGCCGACATCGGGAAGATTTTCATAATTCAACTGATAAAAACCGCTTTTAAAGGGCGTCACCGTCGGTATTCCCTGCCCCAA
This sequence comes from uncultured Eubacteriales bacterium, assembly GCA_964408605.1. GTDB lineage: Bacteria > Bacillota > Clostridia > Oscillospirales > Acutalibacteraceae > DTU089. Next base: position 11,808 of record CAYPAB010000038.1, on the reverse strand, counting down.
ATATGAAGATGCGGCAATTACGGTGCGGTTTATTCCGATGTTTATAACCTGCCTTACCCAATTGCGTGAAGTTATCGAACCCGCCCATTGAGAGTTTACACCCACATAAACCAAGTTATTCATATATTCGGAAACGGTTTGCGAAGAAAGGTTGATATAATTACCGTCTCGCAAATCCTGTTTATATACGCTCACCGAACCCGATTTAAACGGGTAAACCGGACTTGAAACACCCGCCATATCGTAAAGTGCGATTTGTTTGTTCCACTTTTTTTCATAGTCCCTGTGATTTGTGTTTACGCTGAGGAACGGTGTTTTTTCAAGATATTCGATTTTATATTTTCCGCTGCCTATGTATGTTTTCCCCGAAAGTTTCACTATCGGAAAACCAAGCACATTCAACGCCATGGCATCCGGATTGTAAAGTTGAAAAGTCACCGTCGTGTTATCAACCGCACCGACCGATGCGATATTTGAAAGTTGTGTTTTGTAATAGACATTGTTCTTCGCCTTTTCGAAAGATGTTTTAACATCTTTCGATGTTACGGCGGTGCCGTCGCTGAATTTTGCCTTTGAATTCAGTTTAAGCGTTATTGTCTTTCCGTCTGTATTTTCACTTTCGGCGAGAAGCGGTACACCTTTTCCGCTGTCCGAAACGGTGTAAAGACTTTCGTAAATGACGCAAATCAAGTCCCTGTTGATACTGCTTTTTGCAATGTAGGGATCGAAGGAATCGCTGCTGATATACGGCAAAGTGATATCGGCATCGATTATTTCGGTCGGCAAAACATAATCAACGGGTTCCGTGGTGACATCTTCCTTATTGCCCTCGCACGAAAACAGCAAAAACGACATTGAAAGAACGAGCAAAACAGCAACCGTCTTTTTCATCATTTGATATTCACCCTTTCCGTTGAAATCGCTTTACCGGTTTTTTCGTCTATTTCGAGAATTATTCCGCCCGCACTGTATTCACCGTCGGCATTTTCGAACCTAACGGGCAAATTCGTTTTGAACTTGCGTATTGCAAGTTCCGGTTTCACACCCAAAACGGATTGAACGGCACCCGTCATACCGACATCGGTAATGTACGCCGTACCTCTTTTGAGTATTTGTTCATCGGCAGTTTGAATATGAGTGTGCGTACCGATAACGGCGGTAACTTTTCCGTCAAGGTAAAAACCCATCGCACGCTTTTCGGCTGTCGCTTCGGCATGAAAATCCATTATTACGGTTTTGCAACCGTCAACCTCCGTCAATGCGCTGTCCACTGCGGAAAAAGGATTGCCCAAAGGCTCCGAATAAACAGTACCGAGCATATTTATGACCGCAATACGGTAACGTCCTTTGTCGATTATGCCGACTCCCCTTCCGGGCGCACCCGACGGATAGTTATACGGTCTTATCACGGGGTTGTCACCGTCAAGGTAATCGGCGATTTCGGGACGCCTGAAGGCGTGATTGCCCAATGTGATAAAATCAACACCGCTGTCAAGTAACGACTCACATGATTTCGGGGTAACGCCGTTGCCCGTTGCTGAATTCTCGCCGTTTGCGATACATACGTCAATATTGTTGTTTTTTTTGAAGGCGGGCAGTCTTTTCAAAAGGAAGTTACAACCGCCACCGCCGACAACATCGCCTAAAAAAAGTAAACGCATTTTATTTACCGTCGTTTCTATATCGGAATAATTTTAAAGCGAAACCCACCGCAGCGGGAGGGCTTCGCTTATATTTGAATTATTTTGCGAAATCAATTGCACGGCTTTCCCTAATCACATTAACCTTAATTTGACCGGGATATTCAAGTTCGTTTTCGATTTTTTGAACGATCTCTCTGGCGAGCAATACCATTTGGTCGTCGGAAATCGCATCGGGCTTAACCATAATACGAACTTCACGGCCCGCTTGAATCGCAAAAGCATTGTCAACGCCCTCAAAAGAAGTTGTGATTTCTTCGAGTTTTTGCAAACGCTGAATGTAAGATTCGATGTTTTCACGCCTTGCACCGGGTCTTGCGGCGGAAATCGCGTCCGCTGCTTGAACAAGACACGCAATAACCGTTTTGGCTTCAACGTCGCCGTGGTGAGCTTGAATAGCGTGAATAACCTGTTCGCTTTCTTTATTCTTTCTTGCGACTTCAACGCCGAGTTCGATATGCGTACCCTCTTTTTCGTGGTCAAGAGCCTTACCTATATCGTGAAGAAGACCCGCACGCTTTGCAAGTTTAACGTCGGCACCGACTTCAGCGGCCATAAGCCCCGCAAGATATGAAACTTCAAGCGAATGATTGAGTACGTTTTGACCGTAACTTGTACGGTACTTGAGTTTTCCGAGAAGTTTGACGATTTCACCGTGAAGACCGTTAACACCGGCATCGATGATTGCTTTTTCGCCTGTCTGCCTTATGGTGTTTTCGACTTCACGTTTTGATTTTTCATACATTTCCTCAATACGTGCGGGATGAATTCTGCCGTCGGAAACGAGTTTTTCAAGAGTGAGCCTTGCAATTTCACGGCGAACGGGCTCGAAGCAAGAAACTGTTATCGCTTCGGGAGTGTCGTCGATAATAAGATCGACACCCGTGATGGTTTCGATTGTTCTTATATTTCTGCCCTCACGACCGATAATACGGCCTTTCATTTCATCGTTGGGAATCGAAACAACCGAAACAGTCGTTTCCGCCGCGTGGTCGGCAGCACAACGCTGAATGGCGCCCGAAATAACCTCACCCGCCAATTTGTCCATATCGTCTTTAAGTTGTTGCTCATAGTCGAATATTTTGGCGGCTTTTTCGTGAACAAGTTGATCCTCAAGTGTTTTAAGGATAACTTCTTTCGCCTGTTCTTTTGAGTATCCGGAAATTTTTTCAAGAATTTCCAACTGGCTTCTTTTAAGGGATTCAACTTCATTCTCTTTTGCCTCAACATCTTTGAGTTTTTGAGAAATGAGTTCCTCTTTCTTTTCCTGTGCTTCGACTTTTTTGTCGAGGCTTTCTTCTTTTTGAATGATTCTTCTTTCCTGACGTTGAACTTCGGCACGTCTTTCACGAAGGTCACGTTCCGTTTCGGATCTCAGTTTGTGGATTTCGTCTTTGGCTTCGAGAACCGTTTCTTTTTTCTTCTGCTCCGCCTCGGTCATGGCATTGTTGACAATGCGTGCGGCTTCCTGCGTTGCGGAACCTATAGCGGCTTCGGCAACTCTTTTGCGGTGTATTCCGCCCAAAATGAAACCGACGGCACCGCCGACAACAAGTGCGACAACCGCTGCGATAATCGCAACAGTAACTGTGTTCATATCGGTTACCCCTTTCGTTAGATTTTGATAGTTCATAATAAAAACAACGGAAAGCCGACACTTTCCGTCACAAGAGGCGAAAACCCGAACCGAAAATGCGGATTTTCGCATATAATAAAAGTTTTGTCGCAGACGTTGACACGTTGCGGTATGTATATATAGGTATAACAGTCGCACCGAAATTCACGGCACGAAAATATATTGAAAAATATATGATATAAAAATATATAAATAACAAAACTATTATCATAAAACGGATAGTGTATCATTACCACAAATAATACATCATCTCGTATATTATAATAAAATATCTGTCAATAGTCAAGAAAAAATACACATTGAAAACGGATTTTTCAACAATTTTTACAGTGCTGTTTTCAACAGTTTTTACAATTGCCGTTTAAGGCGGGTTCGGATAAGTCCTTGATGCTCACGCAAAATCCGTTTTCAAAAACAGTGAGCAAAACAAGATTTTGCCGTGTTGTTTTGTTAAAAAAGAATCACACTTCGTCTAAAAAATAACTTTTGTTGACTTTTAAGTCAGCGTAGAATATAATCGAGTTGCAACCGTATAAGTGGTGGAGTCGGCATAACCCGAATACGGGTTATTTATAGTGGTTGCGTAATTTCATTTGCCGTAATCTGTTCAAATGAACCGTTGCCGACCTGCAAAGGTCGGTTTTTTTGTTCATTGACTTTCCGCCGGATTGGAGTTTTTTTATGAATCAAATCACCCTTGTCGCACTCATCATTTTTGCGATAACCTACATTTTAATGATGATCTTCCAAAAAATACGTCCGCATATTGTTGCGGTATCGGCGTTGATTTTCGTCGGTTTGGGCATCATCTCGGCGGTTAAGCCCGACTTATTCGGTGCCGATTTTTTCACGACGGCTTCGGGTACATACAGTTACAATATCACACAGGCAATTGCCGAAATTGACTGGAACGTCATAATGATGATTGCCGGTACCATGGGCACGGTTTATCTTTTTATCGAATCGAAAATGCCTCAACTTCTGTCCGATGTGCTGATTTCGAAAATGCCCAATATGAAATGGGTAATTGTCGTTATTTCGCTTTTCGCCGGCATAGTTTCCGCATTTGTCGATAATGTTGCTACTGTTCTTATGATAGCGCCCGTCGCACTTGCGTTTTGCAAAAAACTCAACACCTCCCCCGTTCCTGCAATTATTTGTATTGCGATTTCTTCAAACCTTCAGGGTGCCGCAACGCTTGTCGGCGACACAACGTCAATTCTTCTCGGCAAAGCGGCTAACCTTGACTTTTCGGATTTCTTTGTCGACAACGGAAAACCCGGTATGTTCTGGGTGGTTGAAGCGGGTGCTGTAGTCAGTGCGTTTATAATCCTTTTTATGTTCAGAAAAGAAACGGATCCCATCTCGTTCAATTCAAGAACGAAAGTCGAAGATTACGTTCCCACATACCTTCTCGTCGGAACTGTCGTTGCGCTTATCGCGGTTTCGTTTATACCTTATAAAGACGGCGCCGCTGCCGGTCAATTCTACAAACCCGACATTACCAACGGTTTGATTTGCATACTTTTCTTCCTTATCGGCGTTGTAAGAGAACTTGTTTTCAAAAAGAACAAAGAAACAGTCAAAAACGCATTTAAAGATATCGACTATTACACAATAATACTTCTCACTTGCCTTTTCATTGTCATCGGCGGTATTAAAGCGGCAGGCGTTATCGATGTTATCGGCGGTTCGATAGCAAAACTCGGCTCCGGCTCGGTATTTATCGTATACACAATCATCGTTTGGATGTCCGTTATCCTTTCGGCGTTTATCGACAACATCCCTTACACCGCAACAATGCTTTCGATAATTCCGGTTATCGCCGCGGATTTGGGAATGGCAGACCCGAAACTTCTTTATTACGGTCTTCTTTGCGGTGCAACATTGGGCGGCAACCTCACACCTATCGGCGCCAGCGCCAACATCACCGGTATCGGTATCCTCAGAAAAGAGGGCTATGAAGTTAAAAGCACGACTTTTATGAAATACAGCGTACCTTTCACTCTCTCCGCCGTTACATGCGGTTATATACTGCTTTGGCTTATCTGGAAATAAAAGTCAACGCATCCTAAAAAACTCATCCTCAAAAAATTTATCCTCAAAAAATTCATCCTCAAAAAATCAACAGGCTGTAAAAAAGTATTTTGCTTTTTTACAGCCTGTTTGTAAGAGGATAGAAAAAATACAGAACGGACAAACCGATATTTTTTTATTTGTTGATTTTTTAAATTAGTTAAGGGGTTCTACAGGTGTATTGTCACCCATAGAGCCCCTTGTGTCATACCGTTTTATGTGTTCTGCGCTTTTTTAACATCCCCTTCGTAATATACGCTCAACACATTCCTCCGGTGAAACGCCGTCGCAGTCAACGGTAAAGTCGGCATATTTTTCATAAAGCGGTGCCCGTTCCCGATAAAGTTCCTCCAGAGTTGTGCCGTCTTTCATTGCAATTCCACGTGTGTGTATGTTGTTTATGCGTCTGTTGAGTTCAACGGGGTTTACTTTCAAATAGACGGTTATGCCGTTTTCTTTAAGTTTTTCCATTGCTTTTTCGCCGTAAACGACGCTGCCGCCGGTTGCGACAACGCAGTTTTCAAAATCGAAATTCAATACGGTTTTTTCTTCGAGTTTTATAAATTCTTCAAGTCCCCTGTTTTTTAAAATATCGCACAAACTTTGACCCGTTGAATTTTGAATAAGCAAATCCGTGTCGCAAAAATTCATCAACACAGACTTCGCCAGCAAAACGCCGACGGTGCTTTTGCCGGCACCCGGCATACCTATGAGAATAATATTTTTCATATTGTCAACTCCGGTTAAAACATAATACTATCATAATTATACCACTTGCCGATTGCCTGTCAATATCGGCATTTTCCGTTTTTCGGTATTCCGCAAAACACAATATGCACAAACCGAATCTTTTCCCATTGTTAAATATGCCCAAACAAACTGTAATTCAAAAAAAAATAATGTATAAAATGTTAAAATCTTCATACTTTGTTCATAATATTGCAATACAGATACAACAAGCGTAAGTTACTATAATTATGCCAATACGATACGCGGAGAGAATGTTCTTTCCAACATCAAGAAAAGACCGTCGCAAAATTGCGATGGTCTTTTCTTGTCTTTTTGTTTTGATAATTTTTAATAATTTTGTCTTTTCTGTTTTAATGCGCCTTGTTGATTTTTGGGTTTATATATTGTATTATATTTACGCAACTATTATTGGTGGTGAAAAATGTGGTAATTTATCCCGAATCTTTCAGCATAAAACCGAATACCGAAGCGACCGTCGGGTTTAGGAATCTTTTTAACACAACTTCACAAACCGCCGTTCACAAAACACTTTCGCTTGTTAAAGGCAACTATGTTTTTTGTGCAAAAAACGCAGATGTTCGTGAAATTCACATATCAAATACTATAGGCGCCGACGAATACGCCAAAGACGAGCCGAAAAACGCTCATAAAACGGCAATTGTTATAGAAAATGTTAAAGATATGGAAATCGACTGTTGCGACTCTAACTTTATAATTGACGGCAGTATGACAAACATACTTATAAAGAACTGTGAAAAAATCAAAATCAAAAATCTAAATCTTGAAACCGTGTTGCCGAACGTTCACAAGATAACCGTCTTGAAAGCGTCGTCGTTTTATGCGACATTTAAAATCGAATCCAACTGTAAATACGGCGAAGAAAACGGTGAATACTATTGGTACGGCACCGATTACAAACTCAAATTCACCGATTTTAAAAACAACGGCTCGTGGATGATAACGGCGAAGCCGTCGAATTACAGTCACATCAAGCGCAACGGGTCGCACCCGTTTGCGGGTGCAACTTCGATAAAGCAAATAGCCGACAGGGTGTTCAACGTGCGGTTCATATCTCCGAAAGATTACGAAGTCGGTCAGGTTTTTTATTTTTATCCGCGTCTTCGCAAAGAGGTCGGGATTTTGGTTGAGTCTTCGAAAGATATCACATTGGAAAACGTCAGCCAGCGTTACAACAACTCTTTGGCGTTTATCGCCCAAAACAGCGAAAATATCACTTTAAAAAACGTCGATTTTTCGCCGAATCCCGAAGCCGAGGCTGATCTCACCTCGATGGCTGATTTTATGCAGTTCAGTATGTGTCGGGGAAGAATCAAGGTGCTTGATTCCAACTTTGATGCCGCCGGTGACGATGCGTGTAACGTTCACGGATTTCATTTTAAGACCGTTAAAGCCGATAAGGATAAGATAACGGTTAAATTTTGCCATCCGCAAAGTTACGGTTTCGAATGCATCCGTGAGGGCGACACAATAGCGTTTATTGACCCAAAAACATTGCTTGAAGCGGGGCGAACGAAAGTATTACACGCCGAACTTCGTGATGAATATTATTACGATTTGGTGCTTGCGACCTATGACCCGCCCTTGGGCGAAGGCGGTTTTATCGAAAACATCTCCGCTTGCCCCGATTTTGAATTTTCGGGCAATACGCTGAACAGAATCGCAACACGAGGTGTGCTTGTTACGACACGTGGCAAGGTAAGAATCGAAAACAACAAATTTTTAAACACGGGAATGAGCGGTATACTTATTTCCGATGATGCTTCGGGCTGGTACGAAAGCGGAATGGTGTGCGATGTTGTGATAAGAGGCAACGCTTTTATGAATTGCGAGGAAAACGCCATTCTTATTAAACCCGAAAACAAAAAATATGCTGGCCCCGTTCACAAAAACATACTGATAGAGAACAATTTGTTTATCATAAACAACACACACGCCTTGAGTGTGAGTGGCAGTTCCGATGTTGTTATGCGCAACAACGTCTACAAAGGCAGACCGAGAGACCGCAAATGGGTGAACGCAAAAACTACGCTCAATTTGACAACCGATTGCCCGAAATAAAATTTTCCCACAAGACAAAAAGCCCCACCCGATAAGAGCGTTATCGGATGGGTTTTTCGGTTGGCGTTAATGCACTTTTTTACCCTCACCCCGGTTAGTGTTGTTTGGTTTCAAACGACTGACAGCACGTGCCGTCAACGGATTTGGGGTTGCAGTTGCAAGCACCGACATTGATTGCGTTCAACGAACAGTAGTTATCACCGTTGCAATGGTATTTGCAGTTTTCGACTGTGCAACCGATGTTATTGTTTTTCTTATCGCTCATCAGTATTACCTCCTTTTTCGAACAGGTTTCCGTCGTGAAAGACTTATCGGAAGCCGAATGTTTCGGATAAGTCTTAAATATTTTAACCCGAATTTTAAAAAATAAACGTGAGGTTCTTATGAAAAAAGAAGATGTTATAAAAACTTGCCGTTCCGCTTTGGCGAAAGTCACGCCACTCGATACCGACTGCGGAAAAATATGCGGTGCTTTTTGCTGTCACGGTGACGGCAAAACGGGGATGTTGCTTTTTCCGGGCGAAGAAGCGCTGACCGACGGAAATATTGAAATAATCCGTAACGATGCCGGCGACAAAATTGCCGTGTGCAACGGCAAGTGCGACAGGCACAAACGTCCGCTCGCATGCAGAATTTATCCGCTTTTCCCGATAATACGGAGTGAAAACGGCAAAGAATATATCGAAACGGTGTTCGACAGCCGTGCAAATTGCCCACTTACAACAGGCGAATATAAAATTTCAAACCGATTTTCGAAAACGGTAAAACGAGTCGGGAAATATTTGCTTTTAAACCCCGAAACAGCCGATTTTTACCGAAAACTGTCGGAAGAAATCACCGATTACGCCGAGCTTGAAAAATTATTGAAAAAATTTTAAAAAAACAGTTGACAAGGGTGTATTTGTCTGTTATAGTATAAACAGTAACAGTAATCGTTACTACTTATTTCGACAAAACCGGCGGAATATTCAATCCATTCCCCCGTGCGAGGTGATTTAATGAGAAGTTCACGCCAGCGTGATGCGGTTCTTGAAGTTTTGCAAAGTTCATGCGACCATCCGACAGCCGATGTCATTTTCGAGCGTGTCCGTGAAAAAATCCCGAATATCAGCCTCGGCACCGTTTACAGGAATTTGGGTCAGTTGAAAGACGAAGGTGTAATAACCGTTGTTGAAAGCAGCGACACAAAAGTCCATTACGAGGGCAATTTAACGGAGCACATTCATTTTCTTTGCAAAAAGTGTAACAATATTACCGATGTATTTTGCAAATCGGCAATACCCGATGAATTATTAAAAATGGGCTTTGAAATTGAGTCGCAAAAAACCGTTTATTACGGCATATGTAAAAATTGCCGAATAATATAAATAAAAATAAAACATATATTTAAAGGAGTTTGATATTATGAAAAAGTGGAAATGTTTAGTATGCGGCGAAATCGTAGAGGGCGAAAATCCCCCCGCAGCGTGTCCTCTTTGCAAGGCACCGGCTGAAAAATTCGTTGAAGTTAAAGATGAAGAAAAAACTTGGGCGGCGGAGCATGTTGTCGGCGTGGCAAAAGGCGTTGATGAAAAAATCATCGAAGGTCTTCGTGCAAACTTCAACGGCGAATGCACCGAAGTCGGAATGTATCTTGCAATGGCACGTGTAGCCCACCGTGAGGGATATCCCGAAATCGGTCTTTATTGGGAAAAAGCCGCTTATGAAGAAGCGGAGCATGCCGCAAAATTCGCCGAACTTCTCGGTGAAATGGTAAGCGACTCAACGAAGAAAAACCTTGAAATGCGTGTTGAAGCCGAAAACGGCGCAACACTCGGTAAAGTTGAACTTGCGAAAATGGCGAAAGAGCAAAATCTTGATGCTATCCACGACACCGTTCACGAAATGGCACGTGACGAAGCAAGGCACGGCAAAGCATTCGAGGGTCTTCTTAAAAGATATTTCGGTTAATATTTTCAACACAAACAAAATTCGGGCTGTAAAGACTTGCATCTTTACAGCCTTTTTGTACAGGAAATAGTCTGTGCTTTTTTAACATTCCCGTTTAATTATCCGAACCCGATACGGCGGTACATATGGCATTTTACCACTCACATTCGTTCATCTTGCTTCTATCTTGCTTACTATCTTGCTTATATCTTTCCACATATTAAAAAAAATATCAATATCGGCTTGTGCGCCGACATCCCGTGCCGAACAGTGCCGACATTTTGAAAATTCGGCAAAATGACTGTATTTGTCTTGATAAAATTTAAAACATCTGTTGAAAGATGCAAAATATTATGTTAATCTATAGTTACCAAATGTAGTAATACTACGCAACGGAGGTATATTATGTCAAATATTCTTGATGCATTCAAAGAAAAACAAACCGAAAAAAGAGTTTACACCGGCAAAAAGATAAAAGTCGGGATCATCGGCTGTGGTTGGATAGCCGAAGCGCACTTAAAAAGTTACCTTAAATGCGAAGATGTTGAGGTAGTAGCGTTTGCCGACCTTGTTCCGGGCAAGGCGGAGGCGTTTGCGGAAGCGAACGGAATAGACATTGCAAAAGCGCACTTTTATTTGAGTGACAAAGAATTGATCGACAACGAAAAAGACATCGATGCCGTTTCGATTTGCACATACAACAGGCAACACGCACCGTGCGCGATTTACGCACTTGACCACGGCGTTCACGTTCTTTTGGAGAAGCCCATGTGCGTAACGCTTGACGAAGCGGTTGAAATATGCAAAGCCGAAAAGCGTAGCGGTAAGATTCTTTCCATAGGTTTTCAGCCCCGATTTGACGAAAATATGAAAATGGTCAAAAAGATATGCGAAAGCGGTGTTCTCGGCAAGATTTATTACATACAAACCGGCGGTGGCAGGCGTATGGGTATTCCGACGCCGTTCGGCACATCGTTCATACAGGAGGACACAGCCGGTCTCGGTGCGTTGGGTGACATTGGATGTTACTCGCTCGATATGGTTTTGAACGCAATCGGCTATCCGAAGCCCTTGACCGTAACAGGGTTCAAAGCGGGTATTTTCGGCAAAAAGCCCGAATACCTTCAAAAGCCCGAATATACCGAGGTTTTCGGCGTAGACGATTTTGCCGCCGCATATATTCGCCTTGAGGGTGGCGTGGTTCTTGATTTCCGAATTGCGTGGGCAATGCATTGCGACACCCCCGGTGACACAATAATTATGGGTACCGAGGGCGGTCTCAGAATCCCCTCGACCGAATGTTGGAACGGTTCAATCGGCGGGCCTATGACGATTTATCACAACATCGCCGGCGAATGTGTTGAAACGGTGATTCCCGAATGCACAAACGACGGTGACAATTTCGACAAAAAGATTCGCTCGTTCATTGATGCGATTGAGTTCAACCTCCCCTCGCCCGTTCCGTCAAGCCAAATTATTTATAACCAGGCAATTATCGACGGCATTTCACGTTCTTCCGACGCCGGCAAAGAGATTGAAATTGTAATCCCCGAAATATAAGAGAAAAAATAACACAGACCGCAAAAACTCGATTTGATGTTTTTGCGGTCTGAACTTTTAATAGTGAGAGTGGGCACG
>CAYPAB010000037.1:17236-18046 GCA_964408605.1 uncultured Eubacteriales bacterium | reverse complement strand
ACGCCTAAAGTTTAAGCATCGAAGTTCGGATAAGCAAGGTCGAACACAACACGCCCATAATTTTATCTTTCGGCGTATCAACGCATTTTTTACAGCCCCGTTTTTCGCTTATTATCACATGGCGATTGAGTATGGCCGTAAATGAACCTGTGCAAGTCACACAAGATTCGGTAAGAAGATTTTAATTCCCCGATTTGATCACTGTAAAGTCATCGACTTTTTGTATATAGCCATAATACGGATATGTCGACATATTCTTCACGTCTTTGTATTTGCGAGCGATTCTTTTTGTGTCGCAATGGGTACGTCAAAGCCCAAATAGTATGTGATGAATTCCTCGCTTATCGCTTCGCCTTTAAACCCACACAAACCGTATATACTATCCTCACCGAAATTCTCAAGATAAGAACTGTCTTTTTCAACATTACCGATTACCGCTAATTTGCTGTTTTCATTAAAATCGGGAGTTTGCTGTAGTTGTGTTACAATCGCTTGATAAAACGAGTATTTGTTGTCACTATTCATTTTGCTTCCCCCGATCAATTAAAATCCAACAAAAGTTTATTGAATTGAGCAAAATAAAACTTCAAAACCCAACATCAACTCAGTCTCTTTTACTCAATCGATTTGTTATATATGTGTATTGTCATAGGCTTTACCGTTTTGCAGTATTCAAAAAGTCGGTACGAACGGGGCTTTATAACACAAAAGTTGACAGCATCGTCTTTACATTGTATTGACCGATATTCCGGATGGTGTTATAATAACCTCAAACCGACGGCGGTGGTACGCCGTCAAAATGCTAAAGCA
>CAYPAB010000037.1:0-17136 GCA_964408605.1 uncultured Eubacteriales bacterium | reverse complement strand
TCGCCGTTCTATAGGCTGTCGCCTTCGATTTGTGTTATAATAACCTCAAACCGACGGCGGTGGTACGCCGTCAAAATGCTAAAGCATTTTTGAAAAATTGCATTTTTCGTTTGAGAACATTGTACCATCAAATCTGTCGCACTGCGGTGCGACAACGGCTGTCGCCGTTCTATAGGCTGTCGCCTTCGATTTGTGTTATAATAACCTCAAACCGACTAAAGGCTGACGTTTTTGATTTAGGCTATAATACTCATACGTAATAATGAATCAAGGTGATTGTATGTCGACGAAAACAGTATCTTCGGAAAAACTGATGAAACAGCAGGCGAAACGTGAAAAGGAAATTCTTAAATGGGAAAAGGAAAAAGCACGTCCCAAAAAGAGCAACTATTTCGTTTACCTTGTGTTTATTGTGACTCTCATTTACGCCACGGATGAAATCGCTTCGCAAATCGGCACACTTATGAAAACCGAAATCGCCAACGACCTTTTTTCAAAATTCGGTCAAAGTTCGGTCAGTATGCTTGATCTTTTAACAGTTGTCGGTTTGCCGTTTCAGGTTATCGGGCTTTTATACAGGCCTCTTGCCGACCGCTTCGGCAGAAAACTTTTTCTTGTAATAAACACAGTCGGCATGAGTCTTGCACTGCTTGTTATTTTTCTTTCGGAAAATATTTTTCTTTATTTCCTCGGCGCATGTATGGTGCAGTTTTTTATTCCTCACGATATGCACGTCGTTTACATTATGGAATCCGCACCGTCAAAACACCGTGCAAAGTTTTATTCCGTCATCAAATTCATTGCCAACATGAGCGTTATGCTCATTCCCCTTCTGCGTGATGCCTTAATGACCGACACCTCGCAATGGCGCAAAGTGTATTTTATACCGGCGATTATCGGTTTGGCAACAAGTTTTACGGCTCTCCTGTTTGCCCGTGAAACCGATGCTTTCATTGACTCTCGCTTACGCCGTCTTAAAATGACCGACCGTGAATTGCAAGAGGAAAAAGAACGCAAAACATCCGCTGATGCTCAAGGTGGGCTTATCACCGCTTTAAAATTTGCAATGAAGCACAAGCAACTGCGTTGGCTCTATATAACCGCCGCATTTTTAAACGTCGGGTTTATTGCCTCCGTCAGTTATCAAGTTATTATGTCTTACGGCTATGCCGAAAGTATTTACGGCTCTTTTACCGACGAAATAATGAACGCCGTCAGCATAGGCCCCGTTACGACAGCGCTTATTCTTTTTCCGCTGGGCAGTGCCGTTGCGCAGGTCATTATGGGCTTCATTTCCGACGGCAAAGGCAGAAAAACCGCCGCCATCGTCACCGCCGCAAACTGCCTTTTGGCATTTATCGGTTTTTGGTTCGGCTCAAAATACAATTGGAACCCCTACGTTGTCGGTTGCCTGTGCGGTGCTTTCGTCGGCAGTTACTATTCGGTAAACGATGTAATCATCATAATGGTCAGCGAATCCGCACCGACGAATTTGCGTTCTTCGGTTATGTCCGCCGAATTTATCGTTGCCGCCGGCGGTTACGCAATATCGTATGTTGCGAACTTTATTGTCGGCACACTGCTCGGTAACGCCTTTATAGGCACATTGGCAATTTCTTTGCTCGTTCCCGGTTACTTGATAGGCTTGTTTTTGCTTATTACGAAAACGCACGACACAAAAAACGTTAAACTCGACGCCGTCACCGGCACCGAGTGGGATTAAATTTTAAAACAGGTGAATTTTATGGATAATTTTTTCGAAAACGCATTTAAAAATATGGACAGCGAAAGCCGTGAGAGTTTTTACAAAACCGTATTTATGAACGATGATTCCGAATACGCCGCAAAACTCCGACTTCAATATTACAAAACGAAATTGAAATTTTTGGGCGAGAACGTCACCATCGGAAAAGGTGTTTATATTCTCAATCCGCAATATGTCAGCATCGGCAACAATGTCACGATAAAAAACGATGTTACAATCGCCGCCCGCGGTGAGGGTGGAATAACAATAGGCGACGGCACAAGAATCCAAGACAGAGTTTATCTCGACACCGAAAAAGTCGAAACCGGATATATAAACATCGGTAAAAAAGTTTATATCGGAACAGGCACTACCCTGTTTGCACACATGGGTCTTGAAATCGGCGACGACTGTCTTTTGGCGCAAAACATCACTCTTACACCGTATTCGCACATTTTCGACAATCCCGACACCACCATTTACGGTCAGGGCGGTCACTGTAAAAAAGTTACGATCGGCAGGGATGTTTACATCGGTATGAACACCGCCGTTATGTATTCGGGCGATATCGCCGAAGGTTCGGTAATAGGTGCCGGTTCGGTCGTTGTAAAGCCCATCCCCCCGTACAGCGTTGCGGTGGGTGCTCCCGCAAAAGTAATAAAGAAAAGAAAGTAATGTTTAAAAAAACACAGGCTGTAAGAAACGCACTTCTTACAGCCTGCTTTTGTTATTTGTTCTTATCTTTTTTATCCTTGCACTTACAGTCCCCTCCGCCGCAACAACCGTTTTTTCCTTTAAAGTGTTTTACTGCGTACACAATGCCGACCGTAACGGCAACAAGGATTATTAAAACTATTATTACATTTTCCATAGACTGTACCGAATTATTTTTTGTTTGTCGTTTCTTTATCGCTTCCGCCGTTGCAACCGCCGTTACAACCGCCCGAACATTGCTTTGCATACGGGCAACCTATACATTTTTCGCCTCGTTTTTTTGCTCTGACGAGGTATATTATAACGGCAACGGTAATGACAGCAATAACCGAAACAACAATAAAATCTTTCATAATTCAAGCCTCCGTCACTTATTTTGAAGTAAGTGCGTATTCCTTTTTGAGTTTTTTGTCCGTGCTTTTGATAAGGTATATAAGCACACCGACAAACACCGCAACAACCACGAGTCCCGCAATTGCACCGCCTATGTTCAAGGTTGCGGGGGCGGTAATAAGTGTGCCGATTGTGTATACAAGATAAGCAACGCTGTAGCCTACGCCGAGTTGAAGTCCTATGCCACCCCATACCCATTTACCGCTTTTCATTTCGGAATTCATTGCACCGATAGCGGCGAAGCAAGGCGGTGTGTAAAGGTTGAACATAAGATAAGCGAGTGCGGCAACTTTTGTTATCGCCATTATACCGGCAACCTCGACACCTGCGCCCTCCATAAGAGCAAGTTCTTCGGTATCGATAAGGTTTTCAAGACCGACAAAACAAACCGCCAATGTTCCGACGACGTTTTCTTTCGCTATAAATCCGGTAACCGCCGCGGCGGCAAGTTCCCAACTGAGAACGCCCACGATCGGGAAAATCAAATATGCGAACGGCCCCGCTATCGTTGCGAGAATCGAAGAATCGGCACTTTCGGCAACTTCAAAATGCCAATTGAATGTTTGCATAACTTGAACGGCTGTGTTACAAAGCAATATGATTGTTGATGCTTTGACTATGTACGCCCAACCACGGCTGCACATAGATTTAAAAGCGCCCCACAAACTCGGTATTTTATATTCGGGAAGTTCCAAAATAAAGAACGATTTTCTTGATTTGTAACCTGCGATTTTGTTTACAAGCAATGCACCCAAGAAGATAAGCACGATGCCCGAAAAATACATAAGTGTGCTTACCCAACCGGCATCATCGAAAAACGCACCGGCAAACAGTGATATTACGGGTATTTTTGCACCGCAAGGCATAAACGGTGCCAACATTACGGTCGCTCTGCGTTCACGTTCGTTACGAATGGTACGGCTTGCCATAATTCCGGGAACGGCACAACCGATTGTTATTACAAACGGAATAACCGACTTGCCGGAAAGACCGACTTTTTTGAAAATCGGGTCAAGCACAACCGCAACACGTGACATATAACCGCAATCCTCAAGTAACGCAATGAGGAAATACATTATCATAACAAGAGGCAGGAAACCGATAACGGCAATAACACCGCCGATTATACCGTCAACAAGAAGTGCGGAAAGCAACGGTGAAGCATCGGCAAGAAGACTGCCGACCCACCCTTGGAATGTTTCGAGCCGGCCGACAAACAAATTCGCAACGGGCTCACCCAACCACACCTGTGAAATTTGGAAAACAAGGAACATAACAACGGCAAAAATCGGAATGCCGACCCATTTATTTGTCAAGACGGAGTCTATCTTATCGCTGAAATTCTTGTTTCTTGTTAAAACTTTGCGTGTTTCAACCGATTTTACGATTTTGTTTACAAACTCAAAACGCTCACGGTCGGCTTTTTCGACCGCTGTTTTATCCGTAAGGTCGATATCCGCCTGACGGTAAGGTGCTTTTTGACCATTATATGCTTTCGAAACCGCAATTTCAACAACTTTTTTCAAGCCGTCGTTAGAAATCGACACCGTTTCAATAACCGGGCAGTTGAGTGCTTTCGAAAGTGCCTCGGTATTAATCTTATTCCCCTTTTTGTTGTTGATGTCGCTCTTGTTGAGGGCAACAACAACCGGTATTCCCAACTCAAGAAGTTGAGTCGTGAAAAACAGGCTTCGGCTGAGGTTTGTCGCATCGACGATGTTTATTATAACATCGGGATTTTCTTTTTTGACATATCCGCTTGTGATACTTTCTTCACCGGTGAACGGCGACATTGAATACGCACCCGGAAGGTCGACCGCTATCAGTTTTTCATCACCCGAACAATAACTCTTTTTTATCGGGTGTTCTTTCTTTTCAACCGTAACGCCCGCCCAGTTGCCTACTTTTTCATTACGTCCGGTAAGGGCATTATACATTGTTGTTTTACCGGAGTTCGGGTTGCCTGTTAAAGCAATTCTCATATTGCTGCCTCCTTGAATAATTGTCGTCGGGTTAGCAACGGCTAACTCTTATGTTAAAAAAAACAATCTTTCGACCGTTTTTTAATACACAACTTTCGATTGTTTTAATATACGTCTATCGCATCCGCCAATTGGTTGTCGATATTGTATCTGCCGTCTTTAATTGAAACGATACGACCGCCTTTAAGTTTTGAAACAACGGTAATATTTTCACCGCTGTAGCAACCGAGCGAGAACAAGAACGCTTCGAGTTCTTCATCGTCGGTGGCGATTTGACGAATAACATACTCTTTACCCTCAACAGCATCTGTCAACTTCATAATATCACCGCAATTCCATATTATATTTCACCGACACCTTATAATGCCGTTTGTGTTTGGTTAGCAACTGCTAACCGTATACATTCTACTCATTCTTTTTAAATTTGTCAACACTTTTTTGAAATTTCCGAAAATTTTTTACTGATTTTTTGCCGATTGTACACACCGCAACGAAGATTTTGTTGTTGATAACCACGCTTTGCAAAGCGCTCTTAATTCTTTGGGATTCAACTGCACCGTAACGGTGGATTATGAAACCGCTACAATAAAATAGCCGAGTTAAAAGGCGCCGTAAGAACTTCCGTTTTTACAGCGCCTTAAATTGATTATTTGATTTTTAATCTTCTGTTTTTGCCGTTTTGACCGCTTCAAAGTCCTCCAAAATTTCTTTTGAAGGGGGTGCGGTAAGAAGTGACACAACAACAATGCAAACAGATGAGAAAACAAATGCGGGAAGAAGTTCGTAAATTGCGAATGCTCCGCCGAGTTTACTGATAACAAGTTTCCAAAGGAATACCATTCCGGCACCGCTTACCATACCCGCAATTGCGCCTGCTCTGTTTATGCGTTTCCAGAAAAGTGAGAACAGCATAAGCGGGCCGAATGTTGCGCCGAATCCCGCCCAAGCGAAAGAAACGATGCTGAAAATTACGCTGTCTTCGTCAATAGCGATAACGGCGGCGATTACGGCAATCAAAAGAAGTGTTATTCTCGACATTTTCATAACCTGTTTGTCGGTAGCGTTCTTTCTGAAAATGCCTTGATAAATATTTTTCGCAAAAGCGGAAGCGGCAATAAGAAGGTATGAGTCGGAAGAACTGATTGTCGCCGCAAGAATACCCGCCATAATGAATCCCGCCAAAATGGGGCCGAAGCCTGAGGAAAGGAAGTTTGTTGTAAGTGTAACGAAAATATTTTCCGCATCGGAAGATGTAAGGTGAGCAACGGGGAACAAATCTCTGCCGACGATACCGATAAAGACGGCAACCGTAAGAGAAATAACTACCCAAATCATTGCGATTCTTCTTGAAAGTTTGAGCTCGGACTCCTTGCGGATAGCCATAAAGCGAAGAAGAACCTGAGGCATACCGAAATAGCCGAGACCCCACGCAAGCATCGAGCATATTTTAAGAACGCCGTATTCGGAAGATTCGCCGAAAACGGGTGTTCCGTTTACGACCTGTTGCACACCGTCGGCATCGACCGTGGGATTTGCGATGTTGAAGAAATCGAGGAATCCGGGAATTGATTTTGCGTTTTCGACAACTTCACCGATACCGCCCGCATGAACTATACCCATAACGACCACAACGGAAAGCGCTATAAACATAACGATACCCTGCATAAAGTCGGAGGCGCTCTCGGCGAGGAAACCGCCCAAAATGGTGTAAACAAGCACGAACACCGCACCGACTATCATCATGGGAACATAACCCGCACCGAAAAGTGTTGAGAAAAGTTTACCGCAAGTTACAAAACAACTTGAAGCGTAAACCGTGAAGAATATAAGAATAAACAAAGCCGCAAGCGACACGATGACTTTCTTTTTTTCACGGAATCTGTTTGAGAAGAATTCGGGCAATGTGATGGCGTTGTTTGCCCTGATACTGTACCTGCGAAGCCTTTTCGAAACGATGAGCCAGTTAAGATATGTACCGACCGCAAGACCGATCGCCGTCCACGCGGCATCGGCAAGACCGCACCAATATGCCACTCCGGGAAGACCCATAAGAAGCCAACCGCTCATATCGGAAGCCTCCGCACTCATAGCGGTGACCCACGGGCCCAAAGAACGCCCGCCCAAAAAATAGTTTTCGGAACTTTTGTTTGCACGTTTGGCAAAAACAAGGCCGATTACTATAACCACAGCCATATATATGACCATAGCAAGTAGAGTTTGCAATGTTTTTCCATCCATTGAAATATCACTCCTATTTTCGAATAAACTGTATTTTACCATATTTTACAAAACATTTCAACATCAAACGGAAATTTAATTCCTTTATTTTCGAAAAATTCAATCATCAAAACTACCAAAAACACTGCTGAAATTTCGTGATTTTGTTTTGTTGCATTTTACTTGCAATACATCGGGAAAAGGGATATTATTACTTTGACAGATACTGTCGGTATTTTACCCGAAAAGGACTGATTTTTATGAAAATTACATTTATGGGTGCCGGAAGCACCGTATTTGCCCGTAATGTCATCGGCGACTGTATGTGCACCGAAGCATTAAGGGACAGCACTTTTGCTCTTTATGACATCGACGGTCAGCGTCTTGAAGAAAGTCGCACAATAATCGAAGCGATTCGTTCGGCAAAAGGCGGCTACGGTAAAATCGAATGCTATTTAGGTGTTGAAAACCGCAAAGAGGCTTTGCGTGGTGCCGACTTCGTTGTTGATGCCATTCAGGTCGGTCTTTATGACCCCTGCACCATAATCGACTTCGAAGTACCGAAAAAATACGGCCTTCGCCAAACAATCGGCGACACTCTCGGCATAGGCGGAATTATGCGTGCTTTACGTACCATCCCCGTTCTTGAAGATTTTGCACGTGATATGGAAGAAGTTTGCCCCGATGCCCTTTTCCTCAACTACACAAACCCCATGGCAATGCTTTCGGGATATATGCAAAGATACACCGGTGTTAACACGTTGGGTCTTTGCCACAGCGTTCAGTCCTGTTCTTCGGGTCTTTTGAACGAACTCGGAATGGAAGACAAACTTGAGGGCAGAAAAGAACTCATCGCAGGTATCAACCACATGGCTTGGCTTCTTGAAATCAAGGATAAAAACGGCGTTGACCTTTATCCCGAAATCAAAGAGCGAATCAAAGAAAAACTCGCAGACCCCGAATGCAGAAATAAAGTCCGCTTTGAATACATCAAAAACTTCGGTTACTACTGCACCGAATCAAGTGAACATAATGCCGAATACAATATGTTCTACATCAAAAGCAAATATCCCGAACTCATCGAAAAATACAACATTCCGCTCGACGAATATCCGAGACGTTGCGTAAACCAAATCGAAGCCTGGAAAAAGGATTACGCCGATATGCTCGAAAACGGTGTTAAGGAACACAACCGTTCGAACGAATACGCTTCACGCATTATGGAAGCCATCGTTACGGGTAACTCATACGAAATCGGCGGAAACGTTCTCAACACCAATCACCTTATTTCGAACTTGCCTCAAGAGGCTTGCGTTGAAGTTCCCTGCCTTATCAACGGTTGGGGCGTTCATCCTTGCTTTGTCGGTGATCTTCCCGTTCAGTGTGCCGCTATGAATATGACGAACATCAACGTTCAACTTCTTACAATCGAAGCGGCTCACACCAAAAAACTCGACCACATTTATCAAGCCGCCATGCTTGATCCCCACACCGGCAGCGAACTTGACATCGACACCATCAAAAAGATGGTTGATGACCTCATTGTCGCTCACGGCGATTATTTACCGAAATATCACTAAGCGGTATAATATAAGTTATCATTAAAACTTGCACGGTTCCTTTCGGAAAACCCGAAGGAGCCGTGTTTTTCATTGTCGAATTTTGCTTTTCGGAAAAATGGTTGAATTTATCTCTTGTATTTTATGTAATAATGTGCGATAATGTTGCAGTTGTTCATTTATGAATAAATATGATTAAAGAGGTATAATATGGCTGAAAAAAGAAGCAGTTTCACAGGCAAACTCGGTTTTGTCCTTGCCACCGCGGGTTCCGCGGTAGGTTTGGGAAATATTTGGCGTTTCCCGTATCTCGCCGCAAAACACGGCGGCGGAATTTTTTTGCTCGTTTACATCGTTCTTGCTGTCACTTTCGGTTTTGCCTTAATGTGTGCCGAAATAGCGATAGGCAGAAAAACCGGCATAAGTGCGATCGGCGCTTACAAAAAACTTGACCGCAGATTCGGTTTTACCGGAATAATCGCATCGTTGGTGCCGATAATCATTTTGCCCTATTATTCTGTAATCGGCGGTTGGATCATCAAATATCTTGCGGTGTTTGTTAAAGGTGACATTCACCTTGCGGCACAAGACGGATTTTTTGACAAATTCATAAGCGCACCCACAGAGCCTATCGGCTGGTTTTTAATTTATCTTGCGCTTACCGCTTTGGTTGTTCTTTTCGGTGTTGAAAAAGGTATCGAAAAAGTCAGCAAAATAATGATGCCCGTTCTTGTTGTGCTCACGGTTTTTACCGCTGTGTATTCATTGTTGATGCCGGGGGCAATCGACGGCTTGCTTTACTACATCACTCCGGATTTCAGCAAATTTTCGGGAACAACCGTTCTTGCGGCAATGGGTCAACTTTTTTATTCAATGTCGCTTGCAATGGGCATTATGATAACATACGGCTCATATATGAAAAAAGACGTCAACTTGGAGTCATCGGTTAAACAAATCGAACTTTTCGACACCGGAATAGCGTTTTTGGCGGGTCTTATGATTATCCCCGCTGTATTCTCTTTTTCGGGCGGTGACGAATCCGCATTGGGAAAAGGCCCCGGTCTTATGTTCGTTACGCTTCCCAAAGTATTTGAAAGTATGGCGGGCGGCTCGGTCATCGGTACGCTGTTTTTCGTTTTGGTGCTTTTTGCCGCACTCACGTCTTCGATATCGCTTATGGAAACGGTCGTTTCCATATTTATGGATAAATTCGGTTGGAGCAGAAAAGCAACTTGCATAGGCGTGTTTGTCGGTTGCTTCATTTTGGGAATACCCTCGTGCCTCGGTTACGGCACATTGAGTGACATCACCGTTTTCGGTATGGCATTCCTCGACTTCTTCGATTTCATAAGCAACAGCGTTCTTATGCCGCTTGTTGCGTTCATAACTTGCATTCTTGTCGGTTATGTTATAAAGCCGAAAGCCATAATCGAAGAAATCGAACTCGGCGGTAAATTCAAACGCAAAACGCTTTTCACCGTCGTTATTAAATATATCGCACCCGTATGCATTGTTGCTATCCTTGTATTCTCGGTGCTTGAAGCCACGGGCGTTATTAAAGTTTAATAACCGCATAAGGTGAATATAACAACAGGAGGCTGTAAAAAACGCAGGTTTTTTACAGCCTCTTTTTTGGGGGATAGAAAAAATACAGAACGGAATACCTGAGCAAAAACACGGCTTTAGACTTGTTTCGCTTGCCCGAAGATGTACACTGAGGTGACGGAAGCATAAAACATTTATTTTTTATATTTGTTGATTTTTAAAACCGGTTAAGGGGTTCTTACAGGTACATTCCCTGCAAGAACCCCTTCGTATTATACTGTTTTATTCGGTCTGCGTTTTTTTAGCATCCCTATATATTTTTCCGTAAAGTATTATCCGTTAACAAAATCAACAAATTTAAGGAATTGACGTTTGCCGACTTCGGTGCGTTCGAAAACACCGCACTGACCGAGTATATCGGCGAAAACTTTGCCGATTTCGTCTTGAAGAATTTTTTGGCAATTCTCGGCGGTGATGACATTGTTTTGCTTGATTTCGTTTGCCCACTGCGTATGTTTTGCGATTCTTTCGTCTTTTGAAATATCCTCGCCGTTTACGAGGGCATTTTCAAGAAGCGCCATTTCCGTTTTCAGCCTTGCGGGAAGAACGGCAAGACCCATAACCTCGATGAGCCCGATATTTTCTTTTTTGATGTGGTGGTGTTCCGGATGCGGATGGTACACACCGTCGGGATATTCATCGGTTGTGATGTTGTTTCTTAACACGAGGTCAATTTCATATTTTCCGTTAACGAAACGTGCAATCGGCGTTATTGTGTTATGGTCGACACCGTCGGTTTTGGCGAAAATGAATGCATCTTCGTCTGTGTAAACACGCCATTTTTCAAGTATTTTGCCCGCAAGCGAACAAAGTCTGTCGGTGTCATCGGCTTTAAGACGTATAACCGACATAGGCCATTTGACTATGCCCGCCTCAACATCCGAAAAACCGTCAAAGTGAATTTCCGTTTCCGTTTGCGCTTTTGCCATTGCAAAAGTATAGTTACCGCCCTGAAAATGGTCGTGAGTCAAAACGGAACCGCCGACAATCGGCAAGTCGGCATTTGAACCGACAAAATAATGCGGAAACTGTTTTACGAACGCAAAAAGGCGTCGGAAACCGTCTTCGGATATTTTCATCGGCACGTGTCGTGAATTAAACACGATGCAATGCTCGTTGTAATAAACATAAGGTGAATACTGCAAGCACCATTTATCGCCGTTCAAATCAAGCGGTATAACACGGTGGTTTTGCCTTGCGGGATGGTTCACTCTGCCGGCGTAACCCTCGTTTTCGGGACAAAGTAAACAAAGCGGATACGAACTCTGCTTCATTTTCAAAGCGGCGGCGATAGCCTTCGGGTCTTTTTCCGGTTTTGAGAGGTTAACCGTGATATCAATATCGCCGTACTCGGTAGGTGTTACCCATTTTATATCGTTTTTAACACGGTATTCACGTATGTAGTCCGATTTTTTTGATAAGTGATAATAATATTCCGTTGCTTTTTCGGGACTTTCTTTATAAAATCCGTTGAATTTTTCGATAACCTCCGACGGTCTTGGAGTGAGAGCGCCCATAATTTTAGTGTCCAGCAAATCACGGTACACAACGGAATCTTCGCAAATGCCTTTTTCACAGGCGTAGTCAAGCAACGTTTTGAGAATTTCGAATAATTCGACATTCTCCGTCGGAGCATCATCGGAATCGATGCTGTCCGTTTCGAGAATTTCAAGTATTCTGTTTGTTGCCCATATTTCATCCGACGGGGACAAAAGACCCTCTTTTTCGGCATATTTTACAAGTGATTTGATTGCTGAACTTACTGTCATTGCTATTCCTCCAAAACGTGAATACACACAAATATACACTGTGATTATAGTTTTTTTTCGGTTTCGTTTCAAGTTATTTATTAAAAAATGTTGAAAAATATACGCAAAACGGATAAAATGTTAAAAAAGGAGTGAGTTTTTTGTCTTTTGATGCACTTAAAGTAAAAAACGATATCGTTAAATGGATAAAAGATTGGTTTCAAACAAACGGAAACGGCTGTAAAGGTGTTCTCGGTATTTCCGGCGGAAAAGACAGTTCCGTAACGGCGGCGCTTCTTGTTGAAGCACTCGGCAAGGAAAATGTTGTCGGCGTTCTTATGCCCAACGGCGAGCAACACGACATCGACGTTGCCGAAGCACTTGTTAAACACCTCGGCATTCAAAGTTTTGTCGTAAACATCAAGTCCGCATACGACGGTATCTTCGGTGAAATCGAAAAAAGCGGAGTTGAAATCACCCCGCAAGCAAAAACGAATTTATCTCCGCGTATTCGTATGGCAACCGTTTATGCCGTTTCTCAAAGTTTAAACGGCAGAGTTGCAAACACCTGCAACCTTTCGGAAGATTGGGTCGGTTATTCCACTCGCTACGGTGACAGCGTCGGCGACTTTTCGCCTCTTTCCAAACTTACCGTGCGTGAAGTTAAGGAAATCGGCAGGGTTTTGGGTCTTCCCGATATTTTTGTTGACAAAGTGCCTATTGACGGTCTTTGCGGTAAAACAGATGAAGATAATTTGGGCTTCACCTACGAAACGCTCGACAAATACATCAGAGAGGGAATTTGCGAAGATCCCGAAATCAAAGAAAAAATCGACCGCATGCACAAAATGAACCGATTTAAACTTGAACTTATGCCTGTATTCCCCTATTCACCGGAAGATCAATAAATCACACAGCGGAACAGAATAAAACCATATCCTTAATATATAGGGACTTTTACGGGAATTAAAATGTCCTGTAAAAGTCCTTTTAAATATTTGAAAAGTTAAAAAGCCCCTTAAACTTTTATAAACAAAACTTTAATAAACTCGGTATAATATTTGATTGTAAGGAGTGAAAACCGTGTTTAAAATATTAGTTGTCGAAGATGATAAAACACTTAACAAGTCGGTTTGCCTTTTTCTTGAAAACAACGGCTACGGCACAGTGGGTTGCCTTGACGCCGAAACCGCTTACAACGCACTTTACGAAAACGTTTTTGACCTTATAATTTCCGACATTATGATGCCCGAAACAGACGGTTTCGAATTTATCAAAACGGTGCGTTCGCTGAACAGCGACATACCGGTGATTTTTATGACCGCACGTGAAGATTTTGCGGCGAAACAGCAAGGTTACAGCGTGGGTATTGACGATTTTATGACAAAGCCTATCGATTTGAACGAACTTCTTTTGCGTATAGGCGCACTTTTAAGAAGATCGAAAATCGCCGCAAGCAAAATTTTGAGTGTCGGCGATTTCAAGATGAATATGGACGAACACACCGCCTACCTCAACGACAGGGAAATTCCGCTTACCGCACGTGAATTTAATCTTTTATACAAACTTCTTTCTTACCCCAAAAAAACTTTTACAAGAACTCAACTTATGGATGAATTTTGGAGTGCGGATTCCGATTCGGGAACACGCACGGTCGATGTTTATATAACAAAACTTCGTGCGAAACTTTCCGAATGCGACTCTTTTGAAATAGTAACCGTTCACGGCTTGGGTTACAAGGCGGTGATTAAATGAAAAACAAAAAATTTACAAAAGAATTCCGAAGCATTATATATTCCTATATCTTGATTTTTCTTCTTTTCGGTTTTATTGTTTCGTGTTCGTTCCTTCTGTTTTTCAGAGGGCTTATGTTAAATATGAATTTCACCCGTGAACAAATTGAATTTGCCGCAAGAATAACGTTTTACAACATTCTTTTCGTCACCGCCGTGTTCACGATTTTCAACATCATACGCCGAAAAATAACAGTTGACCGCCCCGTTAAAAAAATCAACGATGCTTTAAACAGAATTACCGAAGGTGACTTCAGCGTCAGGCTCAACACAGCGGGCACAAGTCCGAATTTTTCGGAAATTATGACCTCGATAAACAAAATGACCGAGGAACTTTCGGGTGTTGAAACGCTTAAAACCGATTTCATTTCAAACGTTTCGCACGAAATGAAAACACCGCTTGCGGTAATCGGCAATTACGCAACGCTTTTGCAAGTCCCCGAAATATCGGAAAAAGAAAGGCTCGAATACGCCGAAAACATCGGTGATTCGGTAAAACACCTTGCCGAACTCATAACTAATATTTTAAGACTTAACCGCCTTGAAAACCAACAGATATTCCCTCACACATCCTCTTATGACCTAAGCGAACAACTGCGTGAGAACCTGTTGCAATTTGAAAATATTTGGGAAGAAAAAAACATCGAAATATCAACACAAATCCCCGATAATATCAAAATAAACGCCGACAGCGACTTGCTTTCCATTGTGTGGAACAACCTTTTGTCGAACGCCTTTAAGTTTACCGATAACGGCGGAGGCGTTTCGGTATCTCTTAATGCCTCCCCCGACTTTACAACAGTAACGGTTGCCGATACGGGTTGCGGTATGACTGCCGAAACGGGCTCTCACATATTTGAAAAATTCTATCAGGGCGACACTTCGCATGCATCGAAAGGCAACGGTTTGGGACTTGCCTTGGTAAAACGAATAATCGATATAACAGGCGGTGAAGTGAGTGTTGTAAGTGCCGTCGGTTCGGGAAGCACATTTGAAGTTAAAATTCCGAACACTTAATTTTACGGAGGGAAAAAATGAACAACAACGAATTTCAGTACACTTATTCTGCCTCTCAACAGGAAGAAATTAAAAAAATAAGAAAAAAATATTTGCCCGAAGAAGAATGCTCCGACAAACTCACGCTTCTTAAAGAACTTGACAAAAGCGTTGAAAGGGCAGGTAAAATACCCGCCCTTGTTATCGGTGTTTTGGGAACTCTTGTTTTCGGACTCGGTTTGTGCTTCGTTTTAATGTGGCAACACCTTTTTGTTGCGGGTGTCGGCATCGGTTCGGCGGGCATCGTTATTCTTGCCTCGGCATATCCGATATACAAAAAAATACGAAGTGCCAAACAGGAAAAAATCGTTCCCGAAATTTTGCGACTGACAGAAGATTTTCAAAAATAACCTCTGCTCACTTATTGTATCGCCTATTTCAAAATCGGTTTATCCGTCAATGTAACAGATTTTTTAACCGTATTTTCAAGTTCCAAAACAACTATTTCGTTTTCATCTTTAAGAAGCGTTCCGGGGATATACAATGTATACTGAGGCCCGCCTTTTAAAAATCTTCCGATGTTAAATCCGTTTACATAGACAACGGCATTTGTGAATCCTCGCATATCGGCAAAGGTGTCGAGTTTTTCTTCCGCTTTAAACGTTCCTTTTAAAAAGCACGGGAATTCGCCGAGACTGTTTTTATATTGTACCGACGGGGCACGGTCAAGTTCCATACAGTAAACATCCCAGTCGACTATTGCCTGACCGCCGAGGTAAATTTCGTCTAAACCTTTTCTGTCGTACATTCTTCGGGCATAGTTTACACGCCCCAACGCCTGCACGATAATGTCGACTTTTATTTCGCCGTCAAAAGCGGGAACGGGAACGGAAAAACTTTCATCATGCAGTTCTTTGCCTTTGAGTTTTGCACGGTTGTAGACATATTTCAACTCGCCGTTTATGTAAATGTACGCAATATCATGCACACCGAACGCATTGATTTCGGTGTCGCCGTAGTTCCCTTTCAAAACGGTGCTGTACATTATGAGACCGCTGTTTTGACCGTAGTGTTCCATATAATGCGGAATATAAGATTTTTTGTGAACCGCAAATTTTTTATATACTTTTTTGAAATCGGCAAACCCGTTGAATTTAACGGAGCCGATTTTTTGCGTTTTGACATCTTCCGGCATTTCGGGAAGTTCCCTGCCGAGATGCTTTTGCATACGGTTTCTGAGGACAAAATATTTTTCCGTATATCCGCCGTACTCGTTGAGCGGTGCGCCGTAATCGTAACTTGTTGTTGTGGGGCAATAGCGGTCGTAATAGTTCGCTCCCGACGAAAATCCGAAATTAGTGCCACCGTGGAACATATAAAGATTGAAACTCGCATCTTCTTTAAAAAAGCCGTCAAGACTTTTGCCCAAAGTTTCTTCGGCGTTATCCGTGTGATGTTTTGCACCCCAACGGTCAAACCAACCGCACCAATGCTCACCGCACATAAGCGGTTTTTCGGGTTGCAAAAGTTTCAAATCGTCAAATCGGTGTTCGTTGTAACCGCCGAAATTCGCAACCATCAAATCTTCGGGTATGCCTCCGCCCGAAAAGAAATAACGATCCTCGCCGTCGGAGGTGAAAAGTTGAACATTCAACCCCAAGTTTTTCATAAGGTTGCGAAGCCAATACAAATATTTTTTATCCCTGCCGAACGAACCGTACTCATTTTCGACCTGAACGGCAATGATTTTTCCGCCGTTTGTTTCAAGATACGGAACAAGTTTCGGAATGAGCACGTTAAAATAATCCTCCACCGCTTTCAGATACTTTTTATCCCAACAGCGAAGTTTAATGTTTTTATCTTTAAGAAGCCATGCGGGGAGACCGCCGAAATCCCATTCGGCGCAAATATATGGCCCCGGACGGACTATTACATAAAGACCCAAGTTTTGTGCGGTCTGTATGAATTTTTCGATATTGAGCATTCCGTCGAAAACGAACTCGCCTTTTTTCGGCTCGTGAAAATTCCACGGCACATACGTTTCGACCGTGTTAAGACCCGATGCACGAAGTTTTAAAAGCCTGTCCTCCCAATATTCTTCGGGAATTCTGAAATAATGCATCGCACCCGAATAAATATGAAATTCTTCGCCGTTCATAAAGAACTTTCTGTTTTTCATTTCAAGCATAATGTGACCCCCAACCGTCTTTGATAAAACAACTTTCTTTCATCTGTTATTATACTTTAATTTCACCGATTAAATCAAGACACAACCGAAAAAACGGCAAGAATTTGCTACGGGTTGATAAGGCAGTATAGAAACTTATTAAATCTGTGGCATTGCAAAGGGAAGAATTTAGGCTTTGACTTAAGATGTCAGAGCCT
>CAYPAB010000036.1:0-18127 GCA_964408605.1 uncultured Eubacteriales bacterium | reverse complement strand
ATATTCTCGATGTAAGCACACTCGAACGTCTGATTTCCGGAAACAGAGTTAAAGTGAAATAATAATTTATGGCATAGGGGATGTAAAAAAGCAAACTTCTTTACATCCCCGTTGTCGGTTTAAGGTGCGTTTTATGGCAAAATTCAAATATCAACTTCATACACACACATCACCTTGCAGTCACTGTGGAAATATGACACCTGCGGAGTTGACACAGGCTCTTGTTGATGAAAACTACGCCGGTGCCGTTTTGACAAATCACTTTTTTTGGGGAAACACGGGTATAGAACGTTCTCTCCCGTGGGCGGATTTTGTGAAAGCATATGAGATTGATTACATAGAATGCAAAAAAGCCGCTGCCGAAAAGGATGTTGATATTCTTTTCGGAGTTGAAGAACACATCGAAGGCGGAATCGAAATACTCGTTTACGGTCTTACACCCGAAATGCTTTATGCACATCCGGAACTCAAAAGCCACACGATCGAAGATTGGAATAAACTGAGAACGGAATACGGCATTTTGATTGTTCAGGCGCACCCGTTCAGATCACGCTCGTATAATGTGAAAATAGGCGTTCTTCCGCTTCGGTTTATCGACGGAATCGAAGTTTTGAATTCGGGAAACACTCCCGAAAACGACATCGACGCAAAGACCTTTGCCGATAAACACCCCGATTTGATTTTAACATCGGGAGCCGATGCACATAAACCGAAACACATACCCTTGGGCGGAATCGAAACCGACGAACGAATCACCACCCCCCAAAAACTCATAACCACCTTAAAACAAAAAAACTTCACATTGATCCCCGTAAGGTGAGTACGGATTATAAACTATATAATTGTATATAAAAAATGCAACGGACACAAAGCCGTTGCATTTTTTGTTGGGATATGAATTTTAAAATGAATTTCAGGCGATTTCGAATGAATGCCTATGCTATATAAATTAGTCATCATCAAGTTTAAGTATCGCCATAAACGCTTCTTGGGGGACTTCGACGGTGCCGAAAGAACGCATTCGCTTTTTGCCTTCTTTTTGCTTTTCAAGAAGTTTCTTTTTACGGGTGATGTCACCGCCGTAACATTTTGCGAGAACGTCTTTTCTCATCGCTTTAACCGTTTCACGGGCTATAACTTTACCGCCTATAGCGATTTGAATCGGAATTTCAAACATTTGTCGGGGAATGTTATCTTTAAGTTTTTCGGCAATTTTCCTCGCTCTGCCGTAGGCTTTGTCGGAATGCACTATAAATGACAAGGCGTCGACCGCATCGCCGTTCAAAAGAACATCGAGTTTAACAAGGTTCGAACGCTTATAATCCGAAATTTCATAGTCGAGCGATGCATAACCTCTTGTTCGTGATTTTAAAGCATCGAAGAAGTCATATATAATCTCGTTGAGAGGTAAATCGTATTTTATCTCAACTCTGTCGCCCGAAATATAATCCATATTTTTGAATGTTCCACGCCGTTCCTGACAAAGTTCCATAACAGAACCCACATATTCCTGCGGTGCGAAAATATGCGCATCGGCAACGGGTTCTTCGCTGTAATCTATGTTTGCGGGGTCGGGGTAGTGGGTCGGATTGTCTATTTCGACTGTTTCGCCGTTTGTTAAATGTATTTTATAAACAACACTCGGAACGGTTGTGACCAAATCCAAATCGTATTCACGCTCAAGGCGTTCCTGTATTATTTCAAGGTGCAAAAGCCCCAAAAATCCGCATCGAAAACCGAAACCGAGAGCGCCCGATGTTTCGGGTTCATAGGAAAGGGAGGCATCGTTAAGTTGAAGTTTTTCAAGTGCTTCGTGCAAATTTTCATAGTCGGCGCCGTCGGCGGGGTAAATACCGCAATAAACCATAGGCGTCGCTTTTCTGTAGCCGGGAAGCGGTTCCGAAGCGGGGTTGTCGGCAAGAGTCACCGTGTCGCCCACAACGGCATCACGGACAGTTTTTATTGATGCGGTAATGTAACCGACTTCACCCGCACAAAGTTTATCGGTCGGTTGTAATCCGGTGGCTTTCATAGTTCCGGTTTCAACTATTGTAAATTCGGCACCGGTTGCCATCATTTTCATTGTGTCGCCGGGTTTTACGGTACCGTCGACAATGCGAACATAAACTATAACGCCTTTGTAGTTATCATAAACGGAGTCGAATATCAACGCCCTCAACGGCGCATCGTCGTCACCCTCCGGCGGGGGAACGAGATTTACTATCTGTTCAAGAACCTGTTCGACGTTTTGACCTGTTTTTGCCGAAACTCTCGGTGCTGTATCGCACGGGAGACCGATTATTTCTTCAACTTCGCCGGCAACTCTGTCGGGGTCGGCTGACGGAAGGTCGATTTTGTTTATAACGGGCACAAGTTCAAGATTGTGGTCAAGCGCAAGATATGTGTTGCCCAAAGTTTGTGCTTCAATGCCTTGCGAGGCATCTATTATAAGCACCGCACCCTCACAAGCGGCAAGCGAACGTGAAACTTCATAATTGAAGTCAACGTGACCGGGAGTGTCGATGAGGTTCAACTGATAAACTTTGCCGTCTGACGCCTTATAATCGAGTTTTACGGCGTGGGCTTTAATTGTGATACCTCTTTCTCTTTCAAGTTCCATATCGTCAAGTATCTGCGCTTCCATATCTCGCTTTGCGACGGAATCGGTAATTTCGAGAAGTCGGTCGGCAAGTGTCGATTTGCCGTGATCGATATGTGCGATTATTGAGAAATTGCGTATGTTTTCTTTTTTTACAAGGGACATTTCGGTTATCCTTTCAAAAAGTATCTCTTATTGGTTTTCCAAATAAGTTTTGTATGTGCTCAATTCGAAAAGTTCTTTTATACGTTCGGTGTTTCCGCATAAATACAAATAGCCGTATAACGCTTCAAGCCCCGTTGCATAGCGGTAGTCGGCATCGCTTTGATTTTTCGGCGAGTGCGAACTGTGTGCGTTCCTGCCACGTTTGAAAACGGCGGTTTCGTTGTCGGTCAAAAGGGGAATAAGCGTTTTTATCATCTGCGACTGAAACGCCGCATTAACATAGTTTACGGATTCTTTATGTAACTTTCCGGTGGGTTTGTTGGCGGAAAGCGAAAGCATATTTCTGACAAGCAAACTGTAAACGGCATCACCCAAAAACGCCAACGTCAGCGGGCTGTACATCCGTGCTTGCGGTTCGCTCAAAGGTGTGCAAATGCCACACAGAATATTTGTTTCATCAGGGGACATAGTCAAACTCCAAATCATAAATACTTACGGTGTCGCCCTCGGTTATGCCTCGGTCGATAAGCGACTGAATTATTCCGCTCGTTTGCAACACGTTCTGGAAATATTGCAAAGACGAATAATCGTTCAAATCGGTTTTCATCAGTATTTTGCCGAGCCACTCCGCCTCGACAATGAAAACATCGCCTTCAACACGGATTTTGTAATCACGTTTTGAAGTTTTGAAAATATCTTTCGGCGTGATATCCTGCTTTTCGTATATCCTAACAGGCGGTAACTTTTGCAGTTCAGCCGCAACCGCATTGATAAGTTCTTTTGTTCCTTCGGCAATCGGGGCAATTATTTCGTAATAATCGAGACCTTTTGAGCGTATATATTTCTCAAAGGCGGATCGTTGCTCGTCTGTTGCCAAATCGATTTTGTTGCCGGCAACAATCTGCGGATAATTTAAAAGTTCCGAATTGTATTTTTTAAGTTCGTCGTTTATTGTTTCAAAATCCTCTATCGGATCTCTGCCCTCGCTGCCCGCAACGTCAACAACATGAACAAGCAGTCTGCAACGTTCTATATGCCTTAAAAATTCGTGACCTAAACCGACCCCTCCGCTTGCACCTTCGATTATGCCGGGAATATCCGCCATAACAAAACTGCTTTCGGGGCCCATTCGAACAACGCCGGGAACAGGCGTAAGAGTTGTGAAATGATAGTCGGCTATTATCGGTTTCGCTTCGCTTACGACTGAAATTAAAGTCGATTTGCCGACATTCGGAAAACCGATAAGCCCGACATCGGCAAGAAGTTTGAGTTCAAGAGTGACTTCCCATTCTTCACCGGGAGCGCCGTCTTTCGCAAACCTCGGCACTTGGCGTGTGGCTGTTTTGAAGTGTGAGTTACCCCAACCGCCGTTGCCGCCTTTTGCGGCGATAAACGTTTCTTCAATACTCATATCAGCCATAACATAGCCGGTTTCGTTTTCTTTTATAACGGTACCGCGCGGAACTTTAATTATAAGGTCTTCACCGCTTTTGCCGTTGCAATGCGAACCACGGCCGTTTTCGCCGTTCGATGCTTTGTATTTGCGTTTGTATCGGAAATCCGACAGGGTAGAGAGATTGTCGTCAACCTGAAAGACTATGTTTCCGCCTCTGCCGCCGTCACCGCCGTCGGGACCGCCTGCGGCAACATATTTTTCTCTGCGGAAAGCAACGGCACCGTTACCGCCGTTACCCGCCGTTATTTTGATTTTTGCTTTATCAACAAACATTGTGTTACCTCAATCAAGTTCTTTTAAGTATTATTTTTACTATTATACATTATTTGAACGGAAAGATAAATACTTATTTTGAAAAAATAACGGCATTTTACAAAAATAATAAGAAGATATGTTCGGTTGTGAACGGTTTTTAATGAAAAATCGATATCAAAAATAATTCAAAAAGTCGATTTTTGTCGAGCATTTTTACAAAAAACGGCAAAAAAATCACACAAAGAACCAAAAAACGGACTAATAACAGAAAAATACAAGAACATTTGTGTTGACAAAGTCGAAAACGGTGGTATAATTAAACCGTAAAAACAAATGTTCGTTTTGTTTGGAGGATTTTTTATGTCAACATTAACAATTTTAAGTTTTATTTTCAATACCGCACTTGTTCTTTTGGGTGCTTACGCCATTTACAGAGAAAAAGACCTTATTAAATTTGAACGCAAAGTCAAAAAATACGTCAAGGCTTTTTTTAAGGCGCTGTATTTTTCGGTACTCGAAAAAAAGAATAAAAACAAAGCATCCGTAAAAAAGATTGAAAAAGGCTCTTTCGGTTGCGAATATAACAAAATATTCGACGGCGTGTCCGAAACGGAAGATGTTCTTGTCGCTTGACAGTTCAAAAATGTAATAATATAATCATATCAGTAATTATCGGGGTGTGATTATATGCTCATAAAGTCTTTCGATATTGAATCGGCAAGTGCGGTGCTTCCGAAACGTGATTTGTTCGGAAACAAAGGTTCTTTCGGCAAAGTCCTTTTGATCTGCGGAAGTAAAAATATAGTCGGGTGTTGCGTTTTGGCATCCTGCGGTGCACTTCGAAGCGGTGCCGGTCTTGTGACCCTCGCTTTTCCCGATGTGCTTTACGGCGCACTTACCGGCAGGCTTACCGAAAATCTATTTTTACCTTTGAATACCGATTCGAACGGTTTTATTGACGAATCTTCGTTGCAAACCGTTTTGGATGTTGCCGAAAAATCCGATGTTGTTATGGCGGGTTGCGGAATCGGTACGGGTCACGGCCCGTCTTTGCTGACGAAATCGTTGCTTGAATTGAAGGCGAAACCCGTTATTCTCGATGCCGATGCACTCAACTGCCTGTCAGCGGATATCGGTCTTTTGAAAAAATCCGACGGTAATATTTTGCTGACACCTCATCCGGGCGAAATGGCAAGGCTTTCGGGCAAATCCGTGTCGGAAATCGAATCCGACAGGCAAAAAGCCGTAACTGATTTTTGCGATGAATACAAAGTCAATTTGCTTTTGAAAGGTCACGAAACTTTGGTTTGTGATGCAAATGTTTCCGAAATGTATATAAACAAAACGGGGAACAGCGGTCTTTCGAAGGGCGGTTCGGGCGACCTTTTGTCCGGCATAATTGCGGGGCTTTCGTGTTCTTTCGGCGGTGACCTTTTTAAGGCGGCGTCGCTCGGTGCGTTTGTTCACGGTATGACCGCCGATGTTCTTAAAGACGGTTTCGGCGAATACGCTATGTTGCCTACCGATTGTGCGGCGGCTTTACCGCACGTGTATTCCCTAATTGAAAAGGGTGGTGCGAATTAAAAAAATTTTGGGGTGCGTTTGCTGTATAACGGTGTTGTTTTCGGTGTTCCAATCCTGTAGCAAAACAACTGTCGGCATAACGCTTTTGCGTGTGGATTTGAAAAATCTCACAGACGTTCAACTCACTTACAGGCAAAACGTTTACAATGTGAAACTGTCTTATAACGCCGGTCTTTTGACTGTTTCGTTTACCGACGGTTCTTCGTGCTTTTGCGGTGTCACTTACGCAGTCAATTCCGAAGTTTTGGAAATCTCATACGGCGACATTTCCAAAACTGTCCCGATTGCGAATTTGCCGAACGATTTTCTTCCTGTTCTCATTTATCGGTTTGTGTCGGATTTCGACGGCACCGTGGTGACGGAAGATTATAATTCCCGATTAAACTGTTCTTATGTTTTGCGAAACATAGGGAAAAATTCGGTTACATTCGAAGTTTATCAAAACGGCGGAAATACATCGTACTCGCTATATGTCGGATAAGTTTTCGACGATAATTCGACGATAAAATAAAAACCTCGTTCGGCAAAATACCGAGCGAGGCGTTTTTATTCCGAAAATTATTTTGTAAGCAACGAAGCCGCATCTTCATCAAGAAAAACAAGTACATCATCGTGCTGTTGCAAAACAGAGGCGGGGACTTCGGGAGTCACTTCACCCTCAATCATATTGCGAACCGCCTGTGCTTTCTTTACACCGGTTGCGATAAGAATGATTTTTTTTGCGGCGATAATTTGCTTTATACCCATTGTTAAAGCATAACGGGGCATGGCGTTTTCTTCAAAGTAGATTTTGTTGGCGTTTATTGTGCTTTCGGTAAGTTTGACCTTGAACGAGCCGTTTGTGAATTTGTCGGCGGGTTCGTTGAAGCCGATGTGTGCGTTATTGCCGATGCCGAGCAACTGTATGTCGATTCCGCCGATATTTTTGATCTCGTCGTCGTACCTTTTGCATTCCGCAACCGTGTCAACGGCGTTGCCGTTAAGGAAATGAACGTTTTCTTCGGGTATGTCGATACCGTTGAAAAGTTGCTCGTGCATAAAAGTGTAGTAACTGTTTTTATCGTCAACGGGCAAGTCGCAATATTCGTCGAGGTTGTAGGTTTTAACACCTTCAAAGGAAATACCGCCCTTGTTGAATGTTTCCTTAATCGAATTATAAGTCGGAATGGGTGTAGCACCCGTGGCAAGGCCGAGCACACAAGTCGGATTTTTTTTGACTTCGTTTGTGATAATTTCGGCTACTGCAATTCCGATTTCCTGTGCAGTTTTAAAAATACTGATTTGCATTTGCATCACCCTTAAATCAATTTAGATTTAAGTATAACAATATTTGAGCGAAATTTAAAGAGATTTTTAAATTTTTTTTAGAAATATTGCAAATTTTTTTATTGATGTTATAATAAAGGCAAATGATAGTGGGTGATTATTCTTGATTAAAGCCATAGTTTTTGATATGGGTGGCGTTATTATCGATTTCGATTTTGATAAAACGCTTGCCGAATACTATCCCGAAAAATATCACAGCCTTTTAAACGAACGTGTTTTCAAAAATGAAGTTTGGCGTATGATGGACGGCGGTTTTGACCGTGCGAGCGAGGTTATTAAGCGTGTTGTTCCCGAACTCCCCGAAGAAACACGTGAAAATATGACTGCGATGATTTCGGACTTTTATCCGCATATGCCGATTGTCGACGGCATGGAAGATCTCGTTAAACGTCTTAAAAAGGCGGGGTACCCCGTTTATCTTCTTTCTAACGCAACACCTCGGTTTTTCGACAGATATTTGGATATTCCCGCATTAACTTTAATGGACGGTTATTTTATTTCGGCTTTGTATAAACTTTTGAAACCGCAAAAAGAGATTTACGAGGCTTTTTGCAACAAGTTTTCGCTTGAACCTACGGAGTGTTTCTTTATTGATGACACCCCTCAAAACATTCAAGGCGCCAAAGATTACGGTATGCACGGCTTCGTTTTCAAAAAGAATTTGCAAGAACTTGAAGATGCCCTGCGTCAAGAAGGCGTTGAATTTTAATTCGGAGGATGATTTATGAAAAAAATAATTACATTTTCTTCGCTTGTGATTTGCGTTTCGCTGATAGTGACGTTTTTTGCCTCCTGCAACGGCAATAAGAAAAACGACGAAACTTCGGAAACTACCGAATATATCGCTTCCGTTTTAAACGGCGAGTTTTCTTTTTCGGCTGAAGTCGGCGAGAATGATACCGTTATCAAAAACAACGGCGAAGTTTATCAAACCTTGAAATATCCCGTTAATTCCGGCATCACTTTCGATTATGCTTATGCAAAAGAGCATGCGCAGTTTATTGATATGAACTTTGACGGTCAACCCGATTTTTATATTGCTGTTTCCGCCGAAGGTGAAACCGTTTATTTTTACTGCTGGTTGTTCAATTCCACCACAAAGCAGTTTGATTACTCTGTTTCTCTTTCGGGATTAACAAATATATCGGTCGATTCCGAAAAACAACTTATTTATTCAACGCTGAGTTATAACGGCGAAACAAAAATCGCCACTTACAGATGGGTCGACGGTCGGTTGACGAGTGACACGGTTTACGACAGTGTGTCGGATACCATACCCGCCGAAGTTACACAAGGTGCGAAGGAAAACGCAATCGGTACCGTCACAAGACCGGCGCTTACAACGTCGAAACCCAAGCCGAAGCCGACGGAAGATAATAAGAAAAATACCGACAAAAACGTTTCCGCATCCACAACTTCGGGGAACGGCGGCGGTTCTGCCTCGGCAACTGCCGAAGCAACAACAAGACCGCTTAACACAACAACAACTTCACCGCGTGACGGTTCAATTAAAGTTGAAACAGGCGACATCAACGAAGGTTGGTTCTGAAAAGGAGAATTATTATGAGTGATAATGTTATTAACAACAAAACCCCTATGGAAACCCCGGCGGAAACAACATCGGTTGAAAATACCGATGATAAAAAAGGCGGCGAGTTCAAGTTCTTTAAGTCCTGCGCCACATCGTTGAAAAGATTTTCGGTTATTATTTTCATTATTAATCTTTTCCTTTCAATAACCTTGATAGGCGTTGCGGTGGTAGTTCTCGGCGTTTATACCGGCTATGAGATGCTTTCTTTACTTTCGCTTCCGATTCTCACCGTTGCGGTGATTTTGGTGTTGCTTTCAAGATTTGTTTCGGCACTCGTTTACGGTTTTGCCGAAATTGTCGAAAAGCACGAGGAAAAATAATTTCGCTGTTTTTCAATTTTTTGCCCGACAACGCTTGACAAATTGCTTTTTCGGGCGTAAAATACAAAATATCTTTTTTTGAGAGGTGATACGGATGCTCCGTAGTGTATACAATCGATTTTATTATTGCCGTACGGATTGTCTGTGTACCGCTCGTTTTTGCAAGTAATTGCAACGATAGTATATAGTCGATCCGCATTCTGCTATGCTTTTAAGTATAACGGTTTGCGGATTTTTCATTTTAAAATATGTTGACGGGAGTTTGTTATGATTTCGGAAAAGATGCTTCAATTAGGTAAAAAAAGTTCGGTAATTCGTGAAATATTCGAATACGGCAAAATGAGAAAATCACAAATAGGTGCCGAAAACGTTTTTGATTTCAGTTTGGGCAATCCAAGTGTTCCCGCACCGCAAAAAGTTACCGACGTTATGCTTCGGCTTATGTCCGAAACACCGGCGGAAGTTCTTCACGGGTACACATCCGGCCCCGGCGATATGAAAGTCCGTGAAAAAATCGCACGGTATATAAAGGAAAAATATTCGGTAGATGCACGGGCAGGGCTTATCTATATGACGTGCGGTGCGGCGGCATCGCTCACCGTGACCCTTAACGCAATTGTCGAATCGGGAGACGAGGTTATCGCATTTGCGCCATTCTTCCCCGAATACAGAGTTTTTGTTGAGCAAACGGGGGCAAAGTTTGTTCCGGTGAGTTGTAAAACCGATGATTTGCAAATAGATTTCGAGGCATTCGAAAAAGCGGTTAACCCGAAAACGAAAGCCGTTATCATCAATTCACCGAACAATCCGTCGGGCGTTATAGTTCCCGAAAAAGATATTATCAAACTTTCGGAAATTTTGAAATCGAAGCAAAACGAATACGGCAAAGAAATTTTTGTTATTTCAGATGAGCCGTACCGTGAACTCGTTTTCACCGGTGAAAAAGTCGCTTATATTCCGTCATATTACGATAATACTTTTGTTTGCTACTCATATTCAAAGGCGCTGTCGCTACCGGGTGAAAGAATCGGTTATATTTTTGTGTCTCCCTATATGAAAACGCCCGATGATGTTTTTGCCGCTGTTTGCGGTGCGGGCAGGGCGTTGGGATATGTGTGCGCTCCGAGTTTGATGCAGTACACAATTGCCGAGTGCCTTGATGACACGGCGGATATTTCCGTTTACGAAAAGAACAGACGGATTTTATACGACGGGCTTACCGATATCGGTTACGAAGTTATAAAACCCGACGGTGCATTTTATATGTTTGTTAAATCACTTGAAGAAGACGCTTATAAATTTTTTGAAAGAGCAAAAAAATTCGAGTTGCTTCTCGTACCGAGTGATGATTTCGGTTGTTCCGGTTTTGTGCGGATTTCCTACTGCGTTGACACGGATTTGATAGTACGTTCGCTTGATGCGTTTAAAAAACTTTTTGAGGATTATAAAAATGACTGATTACGATAAGAAATTTAAAGAGGCTCGAAAAATAATTGCCGATACCGATAAAGAAATCGCCGTCTTGTTTGAAAAGCGAATGAATGCGGCGGTTCATGTTGCCGAATACAAAAAAGCCAACGGCATACCCATTGAAGATGCCGTTCGTGAAAACTATCTTATAGAAACGAACAGTTCGCTTATCGAAAACAGCGAAATACGTTCGTATTACGTAAATTTTTTGAAAAATACAATGAAACTTTCAAAAGATTATCAGCACAAAATCATCGACGGAACACGAGTTGCTTTTTCCGGAGTGAAAGGTGCGTTTGCGGAAATCGCCGTTAAAAGGATTTTTCCCGATGCCGTTGCCGTTCCGTATTCGGATTTTAAAAGTGCATACAAATCGGTTGAAAACGGCGAGTGCGAGGTGGCTGTATTACCGTTGGAAAACAGTTACGAGGGCGATGTCGCAAGGGTGATGGATCTTACGTATTTCGGTTCGCTTTTCATCAACGGTGTATATGATATGGCGGTTGAACAGCACCTTTTCGCCTTGCAGGAAGCAACCGCAAAAACTTTGAAAACAGTTATAAGCCATCCGCAGGCACTCGGTCAGTGTGCCGAGTTTATCGAAGAACGCGGATATCAAAAACAGGAGGCGGTCAACACAGCGGTTGCCGCAAAAACCGTCGCCGAGAGCAACGATGTTTCCTTGGGGGTCATTTGTAGCCTTGAGGCGGGTAACGAATACGGCTTAAAACTTATTGACAGAAAAATCAACGAAAACAGCACAAATACCACCCGTTTTGCCGTGTTTTCCCGCATACCGTGTGACAACACATCGGAACAAAGCGATTTTATCGTGCTGTTTACCGTTCGTGATGAGGCGGGCTCTTTGGGAAAGGCTGTTTCCGTTTTCGGTGAATGCGGATATAACCTTAAAGCCCTGAAAAGCAGACCTTCAAAAGACGTCATTTGGAATTACTATTTCTTCCTTGAGGGTGAAGGTCATTTAACCGAAGAATCCGAAAAAAATATGCTCGAAAAACTTTCGAAAGTTTGCACCAACGTTAGGTTGGTCGGCAGATTTCCCAAAGAACACAGCATTTAAAAGGGGGCAGACGGCAAGCCGTCGGGATGTATGATATTAAATGTTAAAACTACGATGGGCAGTTATGACATTGTGCTTCAACGAGGCGTAATAAATGACATAAAGCCTTTTGTAAATACCGAAAAAAGAGCGTTGATTGTTACCGACAGCGGTGTTCCGAAACAGTATTCCGAAACCGTTGCCGAACAGTTTTCGCAAAGCATTATAAAAACGATTCCGCAAGGTGAAAAAAGCAAATCATTCGAAACATACCGTGAATTGCTTGAAGTTATGAGCGAAAACGAGTTTTCACGTTCCGATTGCGTTGTTGCGGTCGGGGGAGGCGTTGTCGGTGACCTTTCCGGATTTACGGCGGCAACATATATGCGCGGTGTCGATTTTTACAATATTCCCACAACGCTTTTGTCACAGGTCGATTCTTCCATCGGCGGAAAAACAGCAATTGATTTCGGCGGTTACAAAAATACCGTCGGTGCGTTTTATCAACCGACGGCGGTGCTTATAGACCCGAATGTTTTAAACACTCTTTCTCGCAGGCAGTTTAATAACGGACTCTGTGAGAGCATAAAAATGGCGGCAACGTCCGATGCTGTTCTTTTTGAAATTTTCGAAAAAGAAAATGCTTACGAAAAAATCGATACGGTTATCGAACGCTCTTTAAAGATCAAAAGGGCAGTTGTTGAAAAAGACGAAAAAG
This sequence comes from uncultured Eubacteriales bacterium, assembly GCA_964408605.1. Taxonomy (GTDB): domain Bacteria; phylum Bacillota; class Clostridia; order Oscillospirales; family Acutalibacteraceae; genus DTU089. Next base: position 5,583 of record CAYPAB010000036.1, on the reverse strand, counting down.
AAACGGGCTTGAGGCGTGTTCTCAACTTCGGTCACACTCTCGCACACGCAGTTGAAACAGCGTCGGGCTTCGGCGAACTTTTACACGGCGAGTGCGTTGCAATCGGAATGATTCCGTTTTCTTCGCAAAATGTTCGTATCAGAATTACGGATGTTTTGAAAAAATACGATTTGCCGGTTGATTACAATTTGCCGTCAACTGATGTTTTTTCGGCACTTCGGCACGATAAAAAGGCAGACAGCAAAGGCGTGAATGCCGTGTTTGTGAATGAAATAGGCAGTTTCGAGTTTAGGTTTGTTGAATTTTCGGAACTTGAAGAAATCATAAAAGGGGGGCTCCCGAATTGAAAAATACTTTCGGAAACAATGTAAGCGTAACGCTTTTCGGTGAAAGTCACGGCGGGGCGATCGGCGCTGTTTTAGACGGGCTTCCCGCAGGTGTCGAAATCGATACGGATTTTATAGCGCATCAACTTGATTTAAGACGTCCCGTGGGCAAAATATCCACCCCAAGACAAGAGGCGGATAAGTTCAAAACGGTAAGCGGTGTTTTTAACGGCAAAACAACAGGCACACCGTTGTGTATTATAATTCCCAACGAAAACACCAAGTCGAAAGATTACGAATCCGCTTACGGAAAAGCACGGCCGGGTCACGCCGATTATACGGCATTTTTAAAGTATAACGGCTGTGAAGATTATCGCGGAGGCGGTCATTTCAGCGGAAGAATTACAGCCGCTCTTGTGTCGGCGGGTGCGGTTGCGATTAAAATTTTAAATAACCGAAACATAAAAATAGGAACTCATATTAAAAAATGTGCGGGCGTAACGGATGTTGATTTTTCCGATTACGGCAAAGATATCGACTCTCTTTCAAACAAACTTTTCGCCGTGCTTGACGACAAAAAAGGGAAAGAGATGATTTCCGCTATCGAAAGTGCCGCCGAAGAAGGCGACAGCGTCGGCGGTGTGCTTGAAACGGTAGTAACGGGTTTGCCGACGGGTTTGGGCGAGCCGTGGTTCGACAGCATGGAAAGTGTTTTGTCGCACATACTGTTTTCGGTTCCGGCGATAAAAGGTGTTGAATTCGGTGTCGGTTTTGAATGTGCCGATATGAAAGGGAGCGTTATGAACGATTCGTTTGCGTATGAAAACGGTGTCGTTAAAACTCTTACAAACAACAACGGCGGAATTAACGGTGGCATAACAAACGGTATGCCGGTTGTGTTCAAATGTGCGGTTAAACCTACGCCGTCTGTTTCGGTTGAACAGCAAACGGTTGATTTTATAAAAGGCGAAAACACCGTTTTGAATGTTGCCGGCAGGCACGACCCTTGCATTGTTCACAGGGCACGTGTTGTTGTTGACAGCGTTACCGCCATTGCACTTTGCGATTTGCTTTCGCAAAAATTCGGTACGGATTGGCTCGGTGAGAAATGATGGAATACGGTTGTATAGGCGAACATCTTTCGCACAGTTTTTCAAAAGAAATACACAACGCACTTGCCGATTACGATTATATCCTAAAAGAATTGGCGAAAGACGAACTTGCCGATTTTTTAATAAAACGTGATTTTAAAGCGATCAATGTAACTATACCGTATAAAAAAGATGTTATTCCGTTTTTGGATTGGATATCCGACGAAGCAAAATCGATAAATGCGGTTAATACCATAGTTAATAAAGACGGCAAACTTTACGGCTACAATACAGATTATTTCGGATTGAAATCACTTATCGAACGTCAAAACGTTTCGCTTAAAGGCAAAAAAGTCGCAATACTCGGCAGCGGCGGAACGTCGAATACGGCATTTGCGGTTGCCGTCGGAATGGGCGCCGAAACCGTAAAAAAAGTTTCAAGGGAGAAAAAAGACGGCTCGATTACCTATGCCGAACTTTATTCCGACTTTTCCGATTGTGAAACGGTAATAAACACAACTCCTTGCGGTATGTTCCCGAATATCGGGACTTCGGCGGTGGATTTGGAAAAGTTAACGAATGTCGAAGCGGTTTTCGATGCGGTGTACAATCCGCTTAAATCAAAACTCGTTTGCGAAGCCGAAAACCGTGGGCTGATTGCAACGGGCGGACTGTATATGTTGGTTTCACAGGCAGCTTACGCAGTTGAAAAGTTTATAAACAAAGATGTTGATGTTGCCGAAACGGAAAAAATATTTAAAGATTTGTATAAAAATAAAATGAATATAGTTTTAATCGGTATGCCGTCAAGCGGAAAAACAACGGTTGGAAAAAAACTTGCCGAGATTTTCGGCAAAAAATTTATTGATACCGATGCATTGATATCTGAAACAGCGGGAAAAACAATCACCGATATTTTTAACGAAGACGGCGAAAAAACATTTCGGGCAATTGAAAAAAATGTGATTTTTGAAGTTGCGAAAGGGAATAATACGGTTATCGCAACAGGTGGCGGTGCCGTTCTCGATAAAGATAATATCGACATTCTCAAGGAGAACGGCATAGTTTATTTTATAGACCGCCCGTTGGAGTTCTTACTTGCGACCGACGACAGACCTCTTTCGAGTAATAAATCGGATCTTGAGAAAAGATTTAACGAGCGTTATTCACTTTATTTAAATCGTGCCGATGCGGTAATCGACGGCAGCGGTACGGTTCAACAGACGGCAGAAAGAATTGAGGCGAATTTTAATGAATATTCTTGTAATTAACGGCCCTAATCTTAATATGTTGGGAATAAGAGAACCGCATATTTACGGCAACGAAACTTATGCCGATTTGGTTGCGAAAATCGAAAAATACGCAAAAAAGAAAAATATTTCGGTCACTTTTTATCAATCGAATCATGAAGGCGATTTGGTCGATAACATTCAGTTCGCCTACGGCGTGTTTGACGGAATTGTCATAAATCCCGGTGCTTACACTCACACAAGCATAGCAATTGCCGATGCTTTGAAAGCGGTCGGCATTCCCACGGTTGAAGTGCATATATCAGACGTTTCCTCACGTGAGGCGTTCAGACAGATAAGTTATGTGCGTGACATTTGCGTTAAAACGGTTTGCGGAAAGGGTACCGACGGATATCTTGAGGCGATTGACACGTTAATCGAGAAGGTGGGCAAATGAATGTTTCCGTAATGCCGTCAAAGGCTGTCGGTGAAATTTGTGCGCCGACTTCAAAAAGTTACGCACACCGTTTGCTCATCGGGGCATCGCTTTCGGGCGGAAAGTGTGTTGTCGGGAATATCGGGCTCAATGATGATATCAACGCAACGGCGGAATGCTTGAAAAAGTTAGGTGCGGATATACGGATCGAGGGCACGACCGCAACTGTTTGCGGTGCCGATGTTTTCGAAAAAAAAGAAAGTCTGACGCTTTTTTGTAACGAAAGCGGAAGCACCCTCAGATTTTTAATTCCGTTGAGTCTTCTTTTTTCAAAAAAAGTTGAGTTTACGGGGCACGGTCGGTTGATGTCACGACCGCAAAGCGTCTACGAGGAACTTTTTAGCGAAAAAGGATGCTCACTTGTTAAAATCGGTGAGTCGCTTTTTGCAAGCGGTGAGTTGAAAAGCGGAATTTATAAACTTCGCGGTGATGTAAGCAGTCAGTTTATAACGGGTCTTCTTTTTGCGTTGCCTCTCCTTAAAGGTGACAGCGAAATTGTATTGACCACCGAATTGGAAAGCGCACCTTACGTTGATATAACGGTTGACGTTCTTTCAAAATTCGGTGTGTGTATTTCAAAAACAGACAGCGGATATTTTATTAAAGGTTCGCAAAAATATATTCCCGTCGACACTTTGTCGGAAGGGGATTGGTCGAACGGTGCGTTTATCGATGCGTTTAATCTTTCGGGCGGAAATGTGACCGTAAAGGGTCTTAATCCCGACAGTTTGCAGGGCGATAAAATTTACAAACGGTATTACGCCGAACTTATAAACGGCGTTCCCGAATTGGATATTTCCGATTGCCCCGATTTGGGCCCCGTGCTTATTATCTGTGCCGTTTTGCAACACGGCGCAACGCTTAAAGGCACAAACAGACTGAAAATCAAAGAGAGCGACAGGGCACAGGTTATGGCAAAAGAACTTGAAAAATTCGGAGTTCACATAGAGGTCGGTGACGATTATATAATAATACCCGACGTCGTTCCGAAAAAGCCGAACGAAGGTGTCGATTGCTCTAACGACCACAGAATCGCAATGTCTTTTACGGTGCTTTGTGCGGTAACGGGTGGCACGTTGAACGGTGCCGAATGTGTAAATAAAAGTTATCCGAATTTTTTTGAAGATATAAAAAAACTCGGAATTAAATACGAAATTATTTGAACGGAGTGTTGAATATGGCAATGAATTTTAAAAGGAAACTTCCGATACCGTTGGATATCAAGGAAGAATATCCGCTGACAATTCAAATGGAAGAACAAAAAGCAAAAAACGATGCGGAAATCAGAGCGATTTTTAAAGGTGAGTCGGACAAACTTTTGCTCGTTATCGGGCCTTGCTCGGCTGATTCCAAAGATTCCGTGCTCGATTACATATCACGTCTTGCCGAAATTCGTGAAAAAGTCAAAGACCGTGTTGTTATAGTTCCACGTATATATACAAACAAACCGCGTACAACCGGTTCGGGATATAAAGGAATGTTGCATCAACCCGATCCCAACGAAAAACCCGATATGCTTCACGGCATAATCGCTATTCGTGAACTTCATATGTGCGCTCTTAAAGAGTACGGTTTTTCTTGTGCCGATGAAATGCTTTATCCGGCAAATTACCGTTATCTTTCCGATTTGCTTTCGTATGTTGCGGTCGGCGCACGTTCCGTTGAAAATCAGGAACACCGCCTCACGGCAAGCGGTTTTGACGTGCCCGTCGGAATGAAAAACCCCACAAGCGGTGATTTGTCGATAATGATGAACGCCATCACAGCGGCACAAAACAGCCATACGTTTATTTACCGCGGTTGGGAAGTCGAAAGCGAAGGCAACCCGTTTACGCATGCGATTATGCGTGGATATGTTGACCGTGACGGTCATTGCATTTCGAATTACCATTATGAAGATTTGCTTAATTTGAGCGATATATACGCAAAATCGGGTCTTAAAAATCCCTCTTGCATTGTCGACGCAAACCATGCGAACTCAAGCAAAAAATATCTTGAACAAATTCGTATTACAAAAGATGTTCTTTACAGCCGTGCCCATAATAATGACATAAAGAAACTTGTTAAGGGAATTATGATTGAAAGTTACATAGAAGACGGCGCACAGAAAATCGGTGACGGCGTTTACGGTAAATCAATCACCGACCCTTGCCTCGGTTGGGAAAAAACCGAAAACCTTATTTTCGATATTGCCGATCAGGCGTGAGAATTGAAGGAATTGTTTTAATTAAAAGTTAATAGTGAAAAAGAAAAAAATTCCGCTCACTTTCGTGAACGGAATTTTTTGGTGCCTCCGGTCGGAATCGAACCAACGACACGAGGATTTTCAGTCCTCTGCTCTACCAACTGAGCTACAGAGGCGAATGCATTTGAATGCTCAAATAATATACACCACACAGTGGGATTTGTCAATAGACGAAGAAAATTTTTTAACGGTACCG
>CAYPAB010000035.1:0-18201 GCA_964408605.1 uncultured Eubacteriales bacterium | reverse complement strand
CAAAGGTTGTTGTTTTTATGGCGGAGAGCAAGGGATTCGAACCCTCGAAACGGTTTTGGCCGTTTACACGATTTCCAATCGTGCTCCTTCGACCGACTCGGACAACTCTCCGTATTTATTAAATTTGCATGTGCTTTCCAACAAGCGCTCTGCTATTATAACCAATATAATCCGAAAAATCAAGTAGTATTTTTCAATTTGCGTTTTTTTATTTTTCAATTTACACTTTTTGTTTTTCAAATTTTTTTATTTTCGGTGGTTTTGCGGTCTGTATCCATATATTACATATCAAAATCCATAGAATTCTGTGTTTAAATATGCTATACTGTACGAAAAATTTGAATCGGAGGAAAAGTTTATGTGCCGACAGAATACAGTGAAACTCGACAGAGTTTTAAAATATTTTTACGAAATTGCCTCTATTCCGCACGGTTCCGAGAATATGACGGCTGTTTCAAATTATTGCCTTGATTTTGCAAAAACGCACTCGTTGGAAGCGATAAGGGATTCGAGCAATAATGTTATCATTCGAAAATCCGCAACAAGCGGATATGAAAACGCCGACCCGGTCATATTGCAAGGGCATCTCGATATGGTGTGCGTAAAAGAGGAAAACAACGAAACGGATTTCGCAAAAGACGGTATCAAGATTTGTAACGACGGTGAATTTATAAAGGCGGAGGGCACTTCTTTGGGCGCCGACAACGGCATTGCGGTTGCAATGATCCTTGCGATTCTCGAAAGCGAAGAATTTCCGCATCCGCCGATTGAAGCGGTGTTTACAACTGATGAGGAAATAGGTATGCTTGGTGCATCGGCGCTCGATACGAGCCTTTTGAAAAGCAAAAAAATGATAAATCTCGATGCCGAAGAAGACGATACCGTAACTGTTTCGTGTGCCGGAGGGAGCGACTTTAAAATAGTTATTCCGACAAAAAGAAAAACAGTTCACGGATTCGAAGCGACAGTCGTTTTCGGGGGGCTTGCGGGCGGTCATTCGGGTATTGAAATCGACAAAAACCGAGTCAATGCCGATATTCTCGCAGGGCGTTTTTTGAATCACTTGAAAACCGAATGCGAATTTGAAATTATAGCCGTAAACGGCGGTAATAAAAGGAATGTAATTCCCGACAGTTGCACGGTATCGCTGTGTGTTTATGACCCCGAAATGTTTAAAAAATCCGCCGAAAACTACCTTGAAATCTTAAAAGGGGAGTTTTACCGCCGTGAACCGGATTTTTCTTATAAAATATCCGTATCGAATGAGGGCGAATATGATGTATTATCCGACGGTGCAAAAAACGATTTGATTTTTACTCTCGTTTGTGTGCATGACGGAGTCGCTCAAATGAGTTCCGAAATTGCGGGCTTGGTCGAATCTTCTTCGAATCTCGGCGTTCTGAAAACCGAAGGAGACGAAGTCATTTTGCTTTTTATGTTAAGAGGCAACAAGGAGTCTTCGTTGAGATTTCTTGAAGAAAAAATGACGGCTTTTTCATCGCACCTTAACTGCCGTGCCGAATGCACGGGGCATTATCCCCCGTGGGAATATAAAGAGGATTCGGACTTGCGTGAAATTTTCAAAGAGTGTTACAAAGAACAGTACGGTGTCGAAGCGAAAGCGGAGGCGATACACGCCGGTTTGGAATGCGGTGTTTTTTCAAGCGGAATAGAAGGTCTTGACTGCATTGCCATGGGGCCGAGAATTTTCGACGTTCACACCGTTAAAGAAAGATTGAGTGTTTCTTCGCTTGAAAACACCTATAAATTATTGCTCGAAATATTAAAACGCTTAAATAATTTCGAATCAAAACGCACCGCTCCCCCGAAAGAACGGTGCGAGCATGGATAACAAAAATAATTTTAAACCGTATATTCCGGCGGAAAAAATAACACCCGAATTAACCGTTACCTCTGTTTTAACAGGCATTGTTCTCGCTGTCGTTTTCGGTGCCGCAAACGCCTATTTGGGTATAAGAGTGGGCATGACGGTTTCCGCTTCGATTCCGGCATCGGTTATCGCAATGGGAGTTTTACGCATGGTTATGCGCAGAAATTCGATTCTTGAAAGCAATATTGTTCAAACCGTAGGTTCTGCCGGAGAGTCGCTTGCCGCCGGCGCCATTTTCACGCTACCTGCTCTTTTCCTTTGGTCGGCGGAAGGGAAAATCGAAAAACCGTCACTTCTTGAAATTACGCTTATCGCACTTGTCGGCGGGATTTTGGGCATTCTGTTTATGATTCCCCTCAGAAATGCACTTATCGTTAAAGAACACGGAACGCTTCCTTACCCCGAAGGCACAGCCTGTGCCGAAGTTCTTCTTGCGGGTGAAAAAGGCGGTTCGAGTGCTTCAACGGTTTTTGCCGGAATGGGGCTTTCGGCGCTTTTTAAATTCATCATTGACGGATTGAAAGTTGTGTCGAGCGACATTTCGTTAAAATTCAAAGGCTATGCCGGTGAAATAGGCATGCAGATTTATCCCGCCGTTATGAGTGTCGGGTATATTTGCGGTCTCAAAACCGCTTCCTATATGTTTGCGGGAGGCGTATTGAGTTGGCTTGTGCTTATACCGATTATCGTACTTTTCGGCGGTGATGCCGTTCTTTACCCCGCAACGGAGTCCGTAAGTCGGATTTTTGCAGACGGCGGAGCGGAGGCTGTGTGGAGTACCTATATAAGATATATCGGTGCGGGTGCTCTTGCAACGGGCGGTATAATCAGCCTTGTTAAATCGTTGCCTCTTATTTTCAAAACGTTTTCGGATACACTCAAAAGTTTAAAAAGAACCGAATCCGTTCCTCAAACACGCACATCAAAAGATATAAATATTAAAACGGTCGGTGTTGCCGTTGTTCTTTTGACTTTGCTTATCGCATTTATCCCCGTGATCCCCGTTTCGCTTTCGGGGGCGTTCGGCATTGTTGTCTTCGGATTTTTCTTTGCTACGGTCTCGGCAAAAATGGTGGGGCTTGTCGGCAGCAGCAACAACCCCGTTTCGGGAATGGCAATCGCAACACTTCTTGTTACAACGCTGATTCTTAAATTTACGGGTGTTGACGGCCCTGCGGGAATGTGCAGTGCCATTGCGATAGGTTCCGTTATATGTATCGTCTCCGCAATTGCCGGCGATACTTCGCAAGACCTCAAAACCGGCTATATTTTAGGCGCCACACCGAAAAAACAGCAAATCGGCGAAATAATCGGTGTCACGGCGGGGGCTTTGGCAATCGGCGGTACGCTTTATCTTCTTGACAGGGCATGGGGATTCGGTTCCGACGAACTCGGTGCGCCTCAAGCGACACTTATGAAACTTATTATAGAGGGTGTTCTCGGCGGAAATTTGCCGTGGGGACTTGTGTTTATCGGTGCGTTTATCGCGATTGTCGCTCAAATAATCGGGATACCCGTTTTGCCTTTCGCAATAGGCGTTTATCTTCCCGTTCAACTTAACGCCTGCATTACGGTCGGCGGAGTTTTGCGCTATGTTTCGGAAAAATTCAGCAAAAACGATGATGAAAAAGATGAAATCGTCGGTGACGGCATCTTGTTCGGTTCGGGTATGATAGCGGGTGAGGGGCTTGTCGGAATTGTCCTTGCTGTTTTCGCAATATTCGGATTGGATTCCGCATTTGACCTTTCCGAAAAATTCGCCGTTCCCGAAACCGTTGCGGATATCGGTGCTTTGATTGTTTTCGCATTGATTATTTTCGCCGTGCTGAAATACACGGTCTTGAAGAAACGGAGTAAAAAAATTGAAGAAGAATAATTCACCGAACACCGAGTTCCTCGAATGTGTTCCGAAACGTGTTGCGGAAATCGAATATTCGACAGACTCAGACGGCAATGTCGTTTTAAAAATGAAAAACAACGGTTTGTTCAACCGAATCGCACAAATTGTTTTGAAAAAGCCAAAAATCAGTTATATTCATCTTGATGAAATCGGAAGTTGCGTTTGGCTTTTGACCGACGGCGAAAAAACCGTGACCGAATTGGGCGAATCGGTTGAAAAACGTTTCGGCGAAAAAGTTCACCCTCTTTACGGGCGACTTTCACAGTATTTGAGAACACTTGAAAGTTACGGGTTCATAAGATATTCTTGAATAATTTGTTGTTTACAGAGCGAAAGATGTCAAAAACTTGTGTTTTTTGTGTTTTTCGCTCTTTTTTTACTTTACCGACACGGTTTTTTATGATATCATTGTGCTGATAAATAACCACGGAGGTTGAAATATGAAATTCACACCTTATCACAAAGACCTTGCACATTTGCACGTAGGCACGGAATCACCTCGTGCATATTTTATCCCTTATGATAATCTTGAAGACGCTCTTTCCGGTGACCGCAATAATTCGCACTATTTGACGAACCTTTGCGGTAAATGGCACTTCAAATATTTCAAAAGTTTTGAAGATATCGACGAAAACCTTTATGCCGAAAATTTCGGATTCGATGAACTTGCCGAGGTACCGGTGCCGGGCAATTATCAACTTTACGGCATCGAGGAGACCGACAAACCTCTTTATTCCAACCTTATGTATCCTTTCCCGACCGATCCGCCTCATGTCCCCGAAGATAACCCGTGTGCGTTTTATCTTCGTGATTTTGAAGTCAGCGAAGAAATGGCAACACGAGACAATATAATCACGTTCGAAGGTGTTGCTTCCTGTTTCTATGTTTGGGTAAACGGCGCTTTCGTCGGCTACAGTCAAGTCAGCCATTGCACAAGTGAATTTAATATTTCAAAATATTTGAAAATCGGTTCCAACCGAATAGCGGTTCTCGTTGTTAAGTGGTGCGACGGATCTTATCTTGAAGATCAGGATTATTTCAGGCTTTCGGGCATTTTCAGAGAAGTATATATTCTTTCGAGAAGTAAAGTTCGAATTGAAGATGTTTTTATAAAACAAAACTTCGAAAGCGATTTTTCCGTCGGCACACTTAATGTTGAGTGCAAAACGGTCGGAGATACTTCGGTGCTTTACGGCTTGGCATCGCCCGACGGCAGTTTGATATCGCAGGGCGAAAGTGAAAACGGCTGTTTTGAAATAAAAATCGAAAATCCGCTTATGTGGAACGACGAAAAACCGTATGTTTACAACCTTTTCCTTACGGTCGAGGATGAAATAATTCCTTTCCAAGTCGCTTTAAGAAAAGTTGAAATCAAAAACAAAAAATTCCTTGTTAACGGCAAATCGGTTAAACTTTGCGGTATTAACCGTCACGATTCTTCCGCCGAAAACGGTTACGCCGTAACGCTCGCCGAAATGAAACGTGATTTGTTTATTTTGAAAAAAGCCAACGTAAACACGATTCGCACATCGCACTATCCCAACGACCCCAGATTTTACGATCTTGCCGAGGCACTCGGTTTCTATTTTGTTGACGAAGCGGACATCGAAACACACGGCATGGGCTTCAACACTCCGTCGGATTGGGATTGGACAAGGTGGTCGCTCCTTTCAACTGTTCCGGAATGGCGTGAGGCTTATGTTGACCGTGCCACAAGGCTGTTTGAACGTGACAAAAACCACGGCTCGGTTATAATGTGGTCTTTGGGTAACGAAAGCGGTTGCGGTGTTAACCACCGTGCAATGCGAGAATACATCAAAAGCCGTGACGAAAACGCAATAATTCATTACGAAAACGCACATCTTGAGTTTAAAGCGGTTCCGGAGGGCGAATGCTTTGCGGATATATCCGATGTTGAAAGCAGAATGTACGCCAATGTTGACTATATCGAAGAATACCTTAATAAAGATGAATACAGCAAGCCGTTCTTTATGTGCGAGTATGTTTGTTCAATGTCGACGGGCGATGTGTATGATTATTGGAAACTTGTTGACGAATATGAAAACTTCTGTGGCGGATGTATTTGGGAACTTACCGACCACGCAATAAACATTCCCGACGAAAACGGAAATCCTCGCTATTATTACGGCGGTGATTTCGGCGACTTCCCCAATGACGGCATCTGCTGTATCGACGGGCTTGTGTTACCCGACAGAACTCCCCGTCCCGGTTTTTACGATATGAAAAAAGTTTACGAACCTTTCCGTGGAAGTTTTGAAAACGGCAACCTTACCGTTAAAAGCCTTCGGTATTTTGAAAATCTTTCCGATATGGAATTGTATTGGGAGGTTTCCGCAAACGGCAAAAAAATTGCCGACGGACTTATCGAGTCGCTTGATATCGCACCGCAAAGCGAGGTTACATACAAACTTTTCGATACAAAATCCCTCAAACTGAAAGGCGACTGCTTCGTTACCGCATCGGTACGCCAAAAGAAAAGTACCGTTTGGGCGGAAAGCGGTTACGAAATAGGATTTTTGCAGTTTGAAATTTCGGCGGAAAAATCCGAGACTCTTGAAAGTTCCAACGAAGTCAAACTTAACGATTCCGAGCGTTACGCAACGGTTAACTGCGGTGAAGCGGAGTTCGTTTTCGATAAGCCCTACGGCAGGATATGTTCAATTAAAAAGAACGGCACCGAGTTGCTTTCGTCACCCGTGAAGTTTAAAATGTGGCGGGCGCCGTCATACAACCGTGGGTCGGTTGACCGTTGGATGGAAAATCATCTTCATCACGTGGCACAAAAAACATACAAAACAAAAGTTTTCGAAAAAGACGGTAATGCCGTAATTGAAACCGACATTGCTTTGGGTGGCCCTTCGAATCCGCCGATATTCAAAGGCAAGGCAATATACACTTTCGGTAAAAACGGTGCCGTTGAAGTGTCGCTTAAAGGCGATATCCGTGAAAATGCCCCGATTTTGCCGAGGTTGGGACTTGAATTTTTGATGAACAAAGAAAACGAAGATATTGTTTACTTCGGTTTGGGTGAAACGGAAACATACGCCGACAGATATAAAGCCGCAAGATTCGGCGAATATAAACTTACGGTTACGGATAATTTCGTTCACTATGTACGCCCGCAGGAAAACTCGTCGCACTATAAAACACGCCGTGTCGCAGTCGGTAAAAAAGGCGGTTGCGGTTTGTTTGTTGAAGGTGCGGGTGCAACGAAAGACTTTTCGTTTAACGCATCGCATTATTCAGCCGAACAGTTGACGGAAGTAAAACATGACTTCGAACTTAAAGAGGAACCCTATACGATTTTCAATATCGACGGAAGATTTAATGCGATAAGCGAAAATTCAATGCTCGATAACGATGAAAACAACAGGCTCTTTGACGAAAAAGAAATTGACTTCACATTTAAAATAAAGGCTGTCGACATTGACTCCGACGGCAATGTGAAATAAACCGAATAATAAAATAAGTATAAAAAAGGAGTTTTTGCGGGAAATACGCCTGCAAAAACTCCTTAAATTGTAAATATTAAAAAATCGGTAAATACATCTTATTCGCCGTCAACGTCTTTGAACTCTACTTCGGTATAGCCGTCGTCGGGGAGTAGGTTGCGTTCGGCTGTTTCGAAAGTTTTTTTCGCAAGAAAATCTGAAATCACCGAAAGTATGCCGATAATTATAAGGGCAAGTCCGGTAACGGCTGTCATTACTTTTGCGAATTTAAAAGGTACTATGATAATCGTTATGCCTACGGCAATCAAAATTATATCGGCTATTTTTCTGCCGACTGTGGATGCTTTTCGGATCAAAAGCGAAAAGATTCCGTAACCGGCTGTTACAAGACCCGTAACAACGGGAAAAACGGATAGCAAAAACCGCGGATGTGAAAAAAGCAGACACGACAAAACGAGCGTGGCAATACCGAAAACAACGGTGCCGGTGTTGTCGGCTTTTTTGCCTTCGATTATTTTAAAAACACCTTTTACCGCAGCCGCAACGCCCAAAATACAGCATGCGGTCACAAGCGATGTTTCGGGTTTTACAAGCATTATGATGCCGACGGTTGCGATAAGCACACCGGTTATGATGCGGATGGCGTAATTGGAAATTTGCGTTTTGTTGATTTTCACGGTAATCACCTTGGAATTTTTCTGTTTCGCTGTTATTATATCAACTTTTTGCGTGTTTTTCAATATTTTTGACTTGTAAAGAACATATTGTTGTAGTATTATTTCTTTAATAATATAAATGCAGGTGAATTGTTATGCAAAACGAATTACCCGAAAAACAACAGGCAAAAAAACTGTCCGCCAAAGAACGCAGAGAAGCCGAAAAACAAAAAACGCCACTTTACCCGAATGTGCAAGGAACGTTAATAAGATTCCCGATGTTTATTGTGATACCGATTATTTATATCGTTTTGGGAATGTTTTTCAAGTTGTGGCATCCGAGTTGGCTTTTGTTCCTTGTTATACCGTTTTATTACCAACTTTGCCACGCTTTCGGTGCAAAAAACGAAAAATCGTTTTTGTTAAGGTTGCCGGTCGTTCCGTTGGTGCTTATTTTGTTTTTGTGCTCCGGACTTTTCTTGGGGCTGTGGAAATATACATGGATAATGTTCCTTGCGATACCTCTTTATTACTGGTGTGTTGCGTTTATGAAAATTCCGAGCCGTTGAGGTTCGGTTTTTCTGTTTATACATTATTTTCAGATCGCCGTTTTAATATAATGATATTGACAAAAAAACATAACGGGACTACAATCTTTGTGAAATTATACGGTGCGTTTTGTTACCGTACCGAAGAATTTATGTTGTATTGAATGTGAGATGTACGGTTATGAGTTTTGATATTTCAAAAGAAAATTTGCTTCACGGCATGGAAAAAATGAATGCCTGCGGTGTAAGGCTTACGGGAAGTAAGGCACACAACGATTTTATAAATTATTTGCAAGACGAAATAAAAAAAATAGGCGTAAAAATATATTCCGATCCGTTCTATTTCAAGCGTTGGGAGGAAAAACACTCGTCTGTTGAAATATTTGACGGAGACGAAACAGTCAATATTCCGGTTTCCTCCGCTTATCCTTATTCGGGCGAAACGGATGCCGAGGGTATTACCGAAGAACTCGTTTATGTGAACGGATTGCTCGATGTTATCGATGTTAAAGGCAAAATCGCCGTTTTTGACGTTTCAAACGTCAATTTTATTCCGAGTGAAGTTGCGTTCGACAAAAGAACGAGTTATCCCGAAGATGTTGTGCTTGAGTCAAAATACGAGGGCCCCGTTATCACAAGTTTCGTTCAGTGTTTTAACGGCATCATTTCAAAATTGACAGGTGCGAAGGCGGCAATTCTCGTTTGGAAAGGCTTGCACGACGATTGCGTTGAGGGGCAGTATTTATCCTTTATTATGGAATATCAAAAAATCCCGATGCTTTGGGTTAACGAAACGAACGGCGAAAAAGTTATTGAAGCGGCAAAAGAACACAAAAAGGCAAAATTTGTTCTTGAAGCCGAAATTGAAGAAAACGCCTACACCGAAAGTTTTTATTGCATTTTACCGGGCAAAAATCATCTCGAAAACGTTATCATCAACACTCACACCGACGGCACAAACTGTGTTGAGGAAAACGGTGCAATTGCACTTTTGGAACTTATGCGAAATATGGTCGGCAAAGAACTCGAAAGAACGCATATTTTTGTGTTCACGACGGGGCATTTCCGCTTGCCGAAGTTTATGGACGTTCGCACGGGAGCGTTCCAGTCTGCGTCACGTTGGATGGCTATGCACCGTGATTTGTGGGACGGCAAAAACGGTCACTCCAAGTGTGTTGCCAACCTCACCGTGGAGCATTTGGGCTGTATGGAGTGGCGTGATGTTGACGGCGAATACAAATGCACCGGAAAACCCGAAGTCGAAATCGTTTACACCGGTAACGATTTTATGGATAGACTCTATATAGACACCGTCAAGGAAAGAAAAACCGTTCGCACAATGACACTCAGAGGTCATAACGCTTTGCACTTCGGCGAAGGTCAAAACTTCTTTACAATGGGTATTCCCGAAATAAGTCTTGTGCCCGCTCCGTATTACCTTTGTGTTGTAAGTGACACCGGCGAAACCGAAAAATTCAATATCGACCTTATGACCGAACAAACCGAAACTTTCGCCAAACTTATTGAAAAAATCGAGTGTATCCATTCATCGTTTTTGGGAAAAAGCGATCAGTATTCCGTTTTTAAGGCAAAAAGTGTTTCGGGCGGAACCGATTTTTCGTTGAACGGTCTTTTCGATAAAATCGAATCTGTTTTCAAAAAATAAAACAAAAACAAAATTCACAAGGTTGTTAACAGATCTTCGCTTCGGCGGAGGTCTGTTTTTCGGTTGTAACTGTTACAATAGTATACAATTATTACAATTTTGACTGAAATTTGACAGTTGCGATAATTTATAGTATTATTATTGGGTATAATAGGAATTATTGTAGTTTGATTGTATCACGGGGGCAATTGAAAGGGATTTTTATGGGTATTTTTATTGATTTGGAAGGTCTTGACGGCAGCGGTAAAACAACGCAAACCGAACTTATTTGCAAACGTCTTGCCACCGACGGAATAGATTATCGGCAAATAAAGTTGCCCGATTACGAAAGCGAGTCGAGTATACTTGTACGCAAGTATCTTGCGGGGGATTTCGGCAAAAACGCAGGCGACGTGAACGCTTATGCGGCATCCGTGCTTTATGCGGCAGACCGTTTTGCCTCTTTTACCGAAAAGTGGGGCGACGATTACCGTAGCGGTAAACTTATTTTTGCCGACCGCTATACACCGGCGAATGCGCTTTATCAAATGACCAAACTTGACAAAAGCGAGTGGGATCCCTTTTTGGATTGGCTTTTTGATTTTGAATACAACAAAATCGGGATTCCCGCACCCGATAAAGTGATATTCCTTGATATGCCCGTTGAAGTTTCGCAAAAACTTATGACTTTGCGTTATGGCGGTGACGAAACAAAAAAAGATGTTCACGAAGCAAACGTCAAATTCCTTAACGCTTGCCGTGAAGCGGCGCTTTACGCCGCCGAAAAATGCGGATGGAGTGTTATTCGGTGTGCCGAAGACGGCGAACCGCTTCCCGTTGAACAAATTAACGACAAAGTGTATAAAATATTAACGGATACATTGAAATAAGGTCTTTTATGCTTGATTTACAACATTTGAAAATTCAACACAAACCTCTTGTGGAACGCTTTATTCCCGACGTATGTAAAAAAATGTGCGATTTCAGTTTCGGGAATCTTTATACTTGGAGCGTTGCGGAGCATACCGAGTTTGCCGAAAAAGACGGGTTTCTGTTTTTGCGTTCAACATTTAACGGCGTTACGTCTTACGCCGTGCCGTGGGGTGACGGCGATATAACCGTCGCTTTAAAAGAAGTGCAAAACGATGCTCTCGGTCGTGGTGCGGATCTCAGTTTTTACTGCGTGAGCGAAGAACAGACGGAACAGTTGAAATCGTTTTTCGGTGATAAACTTATTTTGAAAGAACAACGTGACTATTTCGATTATATTTATCTTAGGGAAAATCTCGCAACGCTTAACGGCAGAAGATATCATTCGAAAAAAAATCACGTAAACACATTTTGCAAAAAATTTAACTACAGTTACGAAGAACTTAACGAAAACAATTTGGAAGAATGTTTGAATTTTTCACGTCAATGGCACATGATGAACGAAAGCACACAGCAACTTGAGGCGGAAAGGCAAGTTATTGACTGTGCATTCAAAAACTTCTTTGATTTGGGATTTTCGGGTGCGTTGTTGCGTGTTGACGGTAAAATAGTCGCATATTCTTTGGGTGAACCCATGGCAGACGGTGAAACATACTGCGTTCATTTTGAAAAGGCGAGTCCCGATGTCCCTACGGCATACGCCACGGTGAACAAAATGTTTGCCGAAAATCTGCCGACGAAGTTTAAATATATAAACCGTGAAGACGATGCGGGTGTTGAAGGGTTGCGAAAAGCAAAAACATCATATCACCCCGAATTTCTTTTGAAAAAGTATTATGCAAAAGTCATTTGATTTGAGAACGGCACACGCCGACGATTTCGGTAAACTGAAAAAACTGTGGTCTTCGTGTTTCGATGACCCGACGGAGGTTATCGACGCTTTTTTCGAAAAAACCGTAACACCCGAAAATGTTGTCGCCGTTTTTGACGGCAACGAGGCGGTAAGTTCCGCATATCTTTTGGAAAGCGAAATAAAAACAGGCGGTGTGAAACATAACGCATTTTACATTTACGCCGTGTGTACCGAAAAACGTTACAGAGGCAAAGGGCTTATGCGGAATGTACTTGCTTTTTGCGAAAAGACGGCACGAGAGCGAAATGCGGATTATATATTTCTTGTTCCCGCAAACGACGGGCTTTTTAAGATGTACGAAAAAATCGGTTTCGAAGTCGGTTTTACCTTTAAAGAAGAAATTGTCGAAAAAAGCGACTTTTCTTCGAATTGCGATTCTTCGGTTTGCGACCGCACAGTTGAACTGACTTATGAACGCTATTTGAGTTTCAGAAAAAAATTCCCCGAAAATACGGCACTTGCATCCTTAAAAGAAAAGGCGTTTAACAGTTTTTATTTTCCGATAGGCGAGTCGGTTGTTTGCCTTTGCAACGGCGACGGTTATGCGGTTTACGAATCGGAAAACGACAATATTACGGTTTATGAAATGTTCGGCGATGAAAAGTCGCTTATAAACAGCGTGTTTGAAAGTTCCGGCAAAGACAAACTTACTTTAAGAAAGCCGTTGCCGTGCGGTGACGGTGTGCCTTTCGGAATGTACCGTGCATTGGGAGATGTTCCGAAAATCAAAGATGCCTTTTTCGGCATCCCTTACGGAGTGTGAATTATGATTTATGTTTTTCTTGCAAACGGATTTGAAGAAATCGAGGCTCTCACGCCCGTCGATTTTTTGAGACGTGCGGGGATTGATGTTAAAACGGTCGGTGTCAGCGGAAAAATCTGCGTAGGCACTCACGGTATCAAAGTCGAAGCCGACATTCTTCCCGAAGACGTTGTTCTTGACGGGAATCTTCGGGGGATAGTCCTTCCCGGAGGTATGCCGGGTGCGGATAACCTCGACAGATCCGCAACCGTTCAAAAAGCAATAGATTACTGTTTCGAAAACGGAAAACTTATTTCCGCAATTTGCGCGGCACCTTTCATACTCGGAAAAAAAGGTGTTTTAAAAGGTAAACGTGCAACGTGCTTTCCCGGTTTCGAAAAGTATCTTGACGGTGCCGAAACCGTCGGTGAGAGCGTTGTAACAGACGACACCGTAATAACCGCAAAAGGTGCGGGGGTCGCTTGGGAGTTTTCCGAGGCGATTGCCGAAAAAATCATCGGCGAAGAAAAAAGTGCGGAAATTCTCGGAGCGGTACAATGGCAAAAGTAATCGACATACGTCCGATCAAAAAGAAATTGCGTGCCGAGGCAAGAACAATGCGACACTCAATGAGTCCTGAAAAGAAAAATTTGCTCGACAGGAAAATAAAAAGCAAACTGCTTAATCTGTGGGCGGTGCGTGAGGCGGAAGCGGTGCTTTGCTATGTGTCAACCGAAATCGAGGTGGACACACGTGAAGTTATAAACACGCTTTTGAAAAACGGCAAACGTGTTGCCGTGCCGAGGTGCGAGGGTGAAAAATCCGATATGAATTTTTATTTTATAAATTCCTTGGATGATCTTTCACCGGGCAGTTTCGGGGTTGATGAACCCGAACCGTCTGACGGTTTGAGAGTAAAAGCCACGGAAAACACCGTCTGTATTGTGCCTGCGTTTTTGTTTGACGAAAACGGATACCGTCTCGGCTACGGAAAAGGGTATTACGACAGATATCTGTCGCATTACAAAGGAAGCACGATCGGTATCTGTTACGATGAGAATTTAAAAGACCGTTTGTTTCACGGCAAATACGACAGACACGTTGATATGGTGGTTACCGAAAGAAGAATTATAGATACACAAGACTGTTCAAAATAAAGGAGTTTTGATAATGGCTGACAATCATAATGATTACAATGAACTCTTAAGGAATTTTGAGTCGAATTCTACAGGCAGTTCCTCACGAACCGCCGATACCGAAAAACGTTCGACGAATACACGTGCCGGTGCGGGCAATTCCGCAAGACGCCCCGATTCACGAAACGGAGGAACTCCGCCCGTGCGTCCGACCGCACCGCCTACCGCACGTTCCTCAACTCCGCGTTACAGCGCACCGCCCGTTAATTCAAACGAAAAAAGCAACGCATACAAAGGCGGTGTCTACTTTTCAAATCCGCCCAGAGATATAGATAAGGAGGCGGCACGTCAACAAAGAGCCTCCGCAGGAAAAGGTGCCGCATTAAGGAAAAATATTTCTTCCGACGGCAAAAAACGTGCATCGGGCAACAAAAAAGGCGGTAAAGTGTCGAACTTTTTCCGTTCGGAACGTTTCAAACGCTCAATGATTGTTCTTGCCGTTATAATTGTTGTCAGTGCGGTTTTGTCCGTGTACGCAATACGTTGCATCAACGACGTTGTTGCTCTCAATGTCGATGACAAGTCCGCCGAAGTTACCGTTCAAGCGGGAATGACCGATAAAGAGGTTCTTAAAATACTTAAAGAAAACGACCTCATCAAAAACAGGTTTTTCTGTCAAATTTTCCTCAGCGTATTCGAAACAGGCGGTGATTACATCTCCGGTGTTTATACGCTGTCGCCGGATATGGGCGTTGAAAAAATGATTGCCACAATGAAAACCGATTTCAAAAATTCCGAAACGGTTTCGCTCACATTCCCCGAAGGTTGGACTATTGAACAAATAGCCGAAAAACTTGAAGCGAACGAAGTTTGCACCGCATCGAGTTTCATAAGTACACTTGAAGACGTCGATTTTTCGGGCGAATATGACTTTATTCAGGCAATTCCCGACAAAGAAAAGCGTTTTCATGCATTGGAGGGTTACATTTATCCCGATACATACGATTTCTATGTAGGGGAAAATGCTTCAAGCGTTGTAAGGCGGTTCCTCGACAACTTCCAAAACAGATGGACAGACGAGTATCAAACCAAAGCCGATGCTCTCGGAATGTCGGTCGATGAAGTTATAACCATGGCTTCCGTTCTTCAAAAAGAAGCGGCAAACACCGAACAGATGCCGACAATCGCTTCGGTACTGTATAACCGTCTTGAAAGGCCCAATGCTTTTCCGCTTTTGCAATGCGACTCTACGGAAGATTATCTTCTCGATACAATAAAACCCACGTTGACTTCCTCTGCGGAAGATACACGGAAATACGTCGAATACCGTGACAGATACGACACTTACAGCGAAGCGTGTAAAGGTCTTCCCATAGGCCCGATTGCAAACCCCGGTGACGATGCGATAAAATCGGCATTGAATCCCGATGATACGGGATATCTCTATTTCAGACACGATTCGAAAGGCAAAGTTTACTATGCAAGTTCATTCTCGGAGCATGAGGCAAACGGACGGAAAGTTGCCAATGCGGAGGATTGAGAATGAAAAAAGCAGTTGCGTTATTGTTGTGCGTTTTAACCGTTTTTCAACTCGGCGCTTGCGTTAACGACGGGAACGGTGACAAGCCGAAAGATTATACTGTTAATCTGACCGCTATGAATACCGTTATGAAAATAACCGTCTACAGTGCATCGGAGGGCGAAATTGAAGATGTCGCAAATTTGATGACCGAACGTATTTCTGAAATCGAAAGCCTTTTCGATGCCAATTTGACGGGTAGCGATATCAATCTTTTGAATATGCCCGTTACCGAACAAACGGTGAGTGACGAAACGGCTGAAATTTTGAATATTTCAAAATCCGCTTCCGAAACAACCGACGGTGCTTTTGATATAACGGTTATGCCCGTTTTGAAATTGTGGGGATTCAACGACGGCAGATACGGTGTCGCCGCCGATGATGATATAAAGGCATTTTTGCCGTTCGTAAATTACAAAGACGTTTCGGTAAACGGCAATACCGTAACAAAAAGCGTCAACACGCAGGTGTCATTGGGCGGTATCGCAAAAGGTTATCTCGGTGATGAACTTTTGAAAATCGCAAAAAGTCACGGTGCGGTCGCTTTGCTGTCGCTCGGCGGGAACATAGTCCTTTGCGGAAATAAAGCGAACAGCGAAAAGTGGAAAGTCGGAATTCAAAATCCCGAAGATACCGAAAGTTTGGCATGCTCGTTTGAATGTGACGGCGGAAAATCCGTTGTAACTTCGGGGGCTTATGAACGTTATTTCGAATACGGCGGGAAAGAATATCATCATATCATTGACCCGAAAACAGGTTACCCCGCCGAATCGGATTTAACAAGCGTTACCGTAATAGGTGAAAACGGCGCACTTTGCGATGCATATTCAACCGCTCTTTTTGTAATGGGTAAAGAAAAATCCGTTGAATTCGCAAAGGAACACAACGAATTTGAATTTGTATTCATTTCAAAAGACGGAAAAATGTTCGCAACCGACGGCGTTGAAAACATCAAAACGGAAAACAACGGATTTACAATAGTGCGAAGTTCAGATGAATTCCGCAATGATGCTGTTTGAAACGAGAAAACCGTTTTTTGTAAGCGAAAGTTTTTCACCGTCAAAATAAACAAGGCCTTGCTCTTTAAGGAGCGGGGCTTTTTTTATTATCTTTTTTGTTGCTTCTTCGCCGTAAAGACTTTTCAATTCAGATAAACAAAGACCTTTTTTCAAGCGAAGTTTTAACATGATGTATTCTTCGCTGTCACCACCGTTGCAGTCAAAAATCGCTTTTTCGCCGTTTATGAAACTTTCGGTGCTGTTTTCAAAAAAGAAACGTTTTTTACCGACAAACGAATGTGCCGAAGCACCTATGCCCAAATAATCTTTAAGTTCCCAATATTTTGTGTTGTGACGGCTTTCGTAACCGGAAAGTGCAAAATTCGATATCTCGTATTGCTCGAAACCCGATTTTTCCAAAGTGTCGGCACATTGCAAATACATATCGCACACAGCATTTTCATCGGGGAACGTGTATCTGTCACGGTGCGTGTCGAAAAATGTGCCGTCTTCTATTTTAAGTATGTAAGCGCTGATGTGTTTTGCGGAAGAAGAAATTGCAAAATTCAAAGTTTCTTCCAGAGATTCTTTTGTTTGAAACGGAATGCCGAGCATAATATCAAGAGAAATATTGTCAATGCCGTTGGCGTTTAAAAGTTTAATGATTCGGGATATCCTTTCTTTGTCGGCACTTCTTCCCAAAATACGCCTCTCCGAGTCAACGGCGGATTGCATACCTAAAGAAATTCGGTTGACACCCGTTTCTTTAAAGCAGGGGATGAGAGATTCAATATCGGAAGCGGGATTGCATTCGACCGTTATTTCGGAACGGCTGTCGATACCGAAACGCTCTTTGGCGGCGGTTATTATGCGTGTCAGTTGGTCGGCGCTTAAAACAGACGGCGTTCCTCCGCCGATGTATAAAGTGTCGGCGGTGAAATCGGCGGTTAAAAATTCGCCTGTTCTTCGCAGTGTATTGATTTCGTCGATTACGGAAACGACATATTTTTCACGCAGGTCTTCCCGACAACTGTATGAATAAAAGTCACAGTATGGACATTTTGATTTGCAAAAAGGAATGTGAATGTAAACTCCGCTCAAACAGTTTCACCTCCGCCACTTAAATTATACTGTATATTATACTATATATCACTCTTTGTTTTCAACTGCTTTCTCAATGCGTTTGAGAATGTAACGGTTGTTGCATCCGCCGTTTGCGATTCGGCATTTGTGCAGGTTAAGACAGCGTATTTTTTTGCTGCCGTTGTGGTATGTTGTTTCTTCCAAAATAATATTCTTTCCGACAATATTGCAGTATTGTTCAAAAGTAAAAGCGTGTTTATCCATGTTGCACCTCTGAAAAAAATTTTTTAAACCGCTTTATTATTATGCACAGAAGGTGCTTTATATAATCTGTAATAAAACTTATTCACTTAACATATTTTATAACGAATAAAAACGGGAAGTGAGTTTATGTTGTATGCGTGTGGCGTGATCACGGTTCTTGTCGCTCTTTTTATTTTTAAAAAAAGCGGATGCTTTTTTAAATCGTTATTTACAAGTGCCTTGGGCGGTGTCGGGGCACTGTGTGCTGTCGGCACATTGTCTTATTTCATTCCGCTGACAGTCGGTTTAAATTGGTATTCACTCGTTTTTTCAGCACTTTTTTCCGTTCCGGGAGTTGTGTTTTTGCTTCTTTCCAAAACATTCGTGTTTTAAATTAAATTTTAGGCGTATTGTGTTCGACTTAACTTTTGTGTCACACCTTGCAATATCGAAGCCGAAGTTGT
>CAYPAB010000034.1:0-18980 GCA_964408605.1 uncultured Eubacteriales bacterium | reverse complement strand
ACAAACCCGAAAAAGAAGATATGATAAATATGTGGAAGAATTTCAAAGGCAGAGCGCAAGAACTTGATCTCCCCTCCGCTCCCAAGCAGTTCCTTCACTATTTTGACGAGGACAACTGCCCTCAAACAAAACTTCACAGAAATCTCGAAAACGGTATGGCTGTTTCCATCGGCAGACTTCGTGAAGATACTCAATACGATTATAAGTTTGTATGCCTTGCTCACAACACATTAAGAGGTGCCGCGGGCGGTGCTGTTCTTCTTGCCGAACTTCTTTGTGCGGAAGGTTATATGGACTGATAATAAATATATATTTGGGGGTCATGCTTGTGAAAAAACCAATTTTCACGGGTGCCGGCGTTGCGTTGATAACACCGTTCACCGGCGAGGATCTTGAAATCAACTTTCCTCTTTTAGAGGAAATAGTCGAAAACCAAATACAAAACGGAACCGATGCACTTGTTGTTTGCGGTACCACCGGCGAAAAATCAACACTCGTGTATGACGAGCATCTTGAAGTTTTGCGTGTTGCCGTTAAAGTTGCAAACAAAAGAATACCTGTTATTGCAGGAACCGGAAGTAACGACACAAAACACGCCGTAATGCTCTCGAACGATGCCGAAAAAATCGGTGTCGACGGACTTTTGATGGTGACACCTTATTACAACAAAGCATCGCAAGACGGTTTGATTGAGTCTTATTCCTATATTGAAAAAAGAGTTTCAACACCGATAATTTTATACAACGTTCCGTCACGAACCGGTGTAAACATCAAGCCCGAAACATATCTTGAATTATCAAAATTGCCGTTGATCAACGGTGTTAAAGAGGCAAACGGTGATATTTCCGCACTTGCGAAGACAATCTCTTTGTGTGGCGATGATCTCAACTTTTATTCCGGTAACGACGATCAAATCACTTCTTTTGCGTCGTTGGGTGCAAAAGGCGTTATTTCCGTAATGTCAAACATCGCTCCCAAAATAACACACGATATTATTCAATATGCTCTTGACGGTGATTTTGAAACAAGCGCACGTATGCAACTTGAATATATTGATCTATGCAACGCACTTTTCTGCGATGTTAATCCGATTCCCGTTAAGGCGGCAATGTGTTTGATGGGCGTTGATGTCGGTAGATGCAGGATGCCTCTTTCCCCTCTCGGTTTTGAAAACACAGAACTTTTAAAGGCTGTTTTAAAGAAACACAAACTGATTTAACTTTCCGATTTTGGAGGATGTGTAATGACAAGAATACTTTTAAGCGGTTGCTGTGGCAGAATGGGCAAATTCGTTGCCGAAGCCGTTTCTCAACGCAAAGATTGTGAAATCGTTGCCGGAATCGATATTATCGACGATTCCTCTCTCGGTTTCCCCGTTTTTGCAAATTATGATGAAGTTGAAGTTAAAAGTGATATTATTATTGATTTTTCTAATCCCGCACTCATTCCGTCAATGCTCGCATATGCCGAAAAGACGAATACGGGCATAGTTCTTGCGACAACGGGACTTTCGGATGAACAAATCAGAGAAGTCGAAATCGCTTCAAAAAGCGTTCCTGTTTTCTTCAGTTACAATATGTCACTCGGTGTAAGTCTTCTTTGCGAACTTTCAAAAACCGCCGCAAAAGTGCTTGGAAACGGCTTCGATGTTGAAATTGTTGAAGCACACCATAACCAAAAGGTTGACGCTCCGAGCGGAACGGCGATTATGTTGGGCAATGCCGTAAAAGAAGAAATGCCCGATGCATACTTTGAATACGACAGGCATTCAAAACGTGAAAAAAGACATCAAAACGAAATCGGTATTCACTCGATTCGAGGCGGTACAATCGTCGGTGAGCATGAAGTGATTTTTGCCGGTACCGATGAAATCGTCAAACTCAGCCACAGTGCACGTTCAAGAGCGATTTTCGCTAACGGCGCGGTAAACGCCGCAATTTTCCTTAAAGGTAAAGAAAACGGTATGTTTAATATGAGTGATCTTGTGAATCAATAACCGATCTCGTCAATAATAACCGAATAAATATAATTACGGGGCTGTAAAACGCAAATTTTACAGCCCCGTTGTTTTTTTAATTTTCTTTTGGATTTTTCGCCGAAAGAGAATCTTTATTGTGTTTTTGGAATTTTGTGTTTTTTAATGCTTACAGAACACAAAATCAATATGCTTTACCCCAGTATACCATATGCTTTGCCGGTTTTCCGCAGCAAATACAGGTATCGGCGATGTTCTCCTGTTCGAAAGGAATGCAACGTGAACCGACACCGGTGAGTTCTTTGACCTTATCCTCACATTCCTCATCGCCACACCACATTGCTTTTACGAATCCGTCGCCTTTTGCGGAAAGCAATTCCGATATCTCATTGATATCTTTGCAAGTATACGTGCGGTTATTGAGGTTGTCGAGTGCCTTGTCGTAGATTGCTTTAGCATAAACATCAAGAGCATCCGAAATACCCTGCTCAAGGTTATCGAGAGAAACAAATATTTTTTCTCGGTTATCACGCCTTACAAGAACACAACGGTTGTTTTCAAT
The DNA here is from genome assembly GCA_964408605.1 of uncultured Eubacteriales bacterium. Classification (GTDB taxonomy): domain Bacteria; phylum Bacillota; class Clostridia; order Oscillospirales; family Acutalibacteraceae; genus DTU089. Next base: position 16,443 of record CAYPAB010000034.1, on the reverse strand, counting down.
ATCTTTAGGCCCGATTTCGAGACGGAGAGGCACACCTTTCATCTCGTATTCGGCAAATTTCCAACCGGCGGAGTTAGTTGAATCGTCGACTTTTACTCTGAATGTTTTCGAGAGCCTGTCACGAAGTTCGTACGCTTTATCAAGAACGCCTTCTTTGTGTTGGGCAATGGGAAGAATGATAACTTGAATGGGAGCAACGGCAGGCGGAAGAACAAGTCCGTTGTTGTCACCGTGTGACATAATAATGGCACCGATAAGCCTTGTTGTAGAACCCCAAGATGTTTGATGAACATACTGAAGTTTGTTTTCTTTGTCGGTATAGGTCATATCAAACGCTCTTGCAAAACCGTCACCGAAATAATGTGATGTCGCAGCTTGCAAAGCCTTGCCGTCGTGCATAAGCGCCTCGATACAGTATGTAGAAACCGCACCTGCAAACTTATCGCTTTCGGTCTTAACGCCCTTAATTACGGGCATACAAAGTGATTTTTCGCACATATCGGCGTAAACATTCAGCATACGCTCGGTTTCTTCAATCGCTTCTTCAGCTGTTGCGTGGACTGTGTGACCTTCCTGCCATAAAAACTCACGTGTTCTTAAGAAGGGTCGTGTTGTTTTTTCCCAACGAACAACACTGCACCACTGATTGTAAAGTTTAGGCAAATCCCTGTGGGATTGAATAATCTTTGCGTAATGCTCGCAGAAAAGCGTCTCCGATGTGGGTCTGACGCAAAGTCTTTCTTCAAGTTCGTTGTTGCCACCGTGTGTTACCCAAGCAACTTCGGGTGCAAAACCCTCAACGTGGTCTTTTTCTTTCTGCAAAAGACTTTCGGGTATGAACATGGGCATATAAACGTTTTCGTGACCCGTCTTTTTAAATTCGGTGTCGAGGATATTCTGAATATTCTCCCAAATCGCATAACCGTAAGGGCGAATAATCATACAGCCTTTAACACTTGAATAATCAACAAGATCCGCTTTTTTAACAACATCCGTGTACCATTGGGCGAAGTCAACCTCCATAGAAGTTATTGCTTCAACCATTTTTTTCTGTTCTGCCATTGTACTTCCTCTTTATCTGAAAATTTTATTCTAAATGATTTACCAAATCACCGACTGTAGAAATTTTTTCAAGGTCTTCGTCGGAAATTTCTTTATCGAAAACATCTTCAAGGCTCATACAAAGATCAGCCATATCGATTTCATCAAAACCCAAGTCATCCTCCAAAAGGGTGTCGGGATTAACATCGTTTTCATCAATTTCAAATTCTTCGCAGATAATTTGTTTGATTTTTTCGTATACCATAAAATAAACATCTCCATAAGAATCAAAAATATTAAATTTTGTGCATTAAATGAAATTCAATACAAGTTCGGTATTTATAAATTGTATTAAGTTTGCGTTTGTTTGTCAATAGTTTTCACAAAAATCAATTGTTAATCAACCGATAACAAACGTTTGCATTCTGTTTTGTATGATTATATGTTTATGCCCGTCGATTATTCGTTAATTTTTGAAAAGTTTATTATATTGCTCGGTGATTTTCGGTGAAAGAACATCATAAAGCAAAATATTCGCACCCGCTTTAATAACATTAAACGCAACGCAAACACCTAAAAAACCGTTCACGAAATCGGTAACTTTAAGGTTCATAAATTCGGAGGTCAGCCACATATTCATCGGTATCATAACAATAACGACAACAAAAACACCCGCAAGACTTGAAATAATAACGCCTTTGATTTTGCCGATGTGTTTTCGGCAAAAATAAATCGTCAAAATCATAAGCCCCGATGAAAGGAAATGCATAAGAAAGCCGATTATTCCGCTGGAACCGCTTACAGTCAGCGTTTGAATGATGCAAACGGTCAAAAGTGCCGAAAGCGAATAGACGGGGCCGAGAATCGAAGAACAAATCAGTAGCGGTACATCAGCAAACTCCATTTCGTAAAATGCGGCAGACGGAAAAACGGGAAATCTGACGGTAGCCATAAGAACAAGCGAAAGAGCGGCGCAAACCGCCGCAGTTGTAAGTTTTCGAAGTTGGTTGCCGGTATTTTCGGTTTTCATAAGAAACACCCTTTCACAAAAAAATCGCCCCGAAAAACAGGGCGACATAAATAGTTTACAAAAACCGTTTACAGAAACAACTTTCATCCGGACTATACCGTCGGTTTGGGAATCGCACCCAATCAGCCGAAAGGCTCGCAGACTTTACTGCCGGTGGGGAATTACACCCCGCCCCGAAGTTTCGTAAATATATAATATCACTTATCGTTAATTTGTCAATAGAGATAACAAAAATTTAAAAATTGAAACGATTAAGAAAAATCATATAGGCACAAACGAGGTTGTAAGATTTTCCAAAAACATTGACATTCCGTTTCAATTATAATATAATTTTAACAATGTAATAAAACAAAAAACACATAGGAGATATTACAATGGGAATTTATGAAGAGTTGGTAGCCCGTGGTCTTATTGCACAGGTTACAAACGAAAACGAAATCCGTGAAATGATAAACAACGGTAAAGCAAAATTTTATATCGGTTTTGATTGCACCGCTGACAGCCTTACCGCCGGTCATTTTATGGCTTTGACGTTAATGAAACGTCTTCAAATGGCAGGCAACAAGCCTATCGCACTTATCGGCGGTGGCACAACGATGATCGGTGACCCCTCCGGCAGAACCGATATGAGAAAAATGCTTACCAAAGAAGATATCGACCATAATGCCGAGTGTTTTAAACGCCAAATGGAAAGATTTATTGAATTCGGCGAAGGCAAGGCGCAAATGGTCAACAATGCGGATTGGCTTCTTAACCTCAATTATGTCGAACTTCTTCGTGAAGTCGGTGCTTGTTTCTCTGTTAACAATATGTTGCGTGCGGAATGCTACAAACAGCGTATGGAAAAAGGGCTCAGTTTCTTTGAATTCAACTATATGATAATGCAGAGTTACGATTTCTATTATCTTTTCAAAAATTACGACTGCAATATGCAGTTCGGCGGTGACGACCAATGGAGCAATATGCTCGGCGGTACCGAACTTATCCGCAAAAAATTGGGCGAAGACGCTCACGCAATGACCATCACCCTTTTGACCGACTCTCAAGGCAAAAAGATGGGTAAAACAGCGGGTAACGCCGTTTGGCTCGATCCGAACAAAACGTCTCCTTATGAATTTTATCAATATTGGCGTAATGTTGCCGATGACGATGTTCTCAAATGTATACGTATGCTCACATTCCTCCCGCTTGAGCAAATTGACGAGATGGATAAATGGGAAGGCAGCGAACTCAACAAAGCAAAGGAAATTCTCGCATACGAACTTACCGCACTTGTTCACGGCGAAGAAGAAGCGGAAAAAGCGCAAAATGCGGCAAGGGCGATATTTACCGGTGCCGGAAACTCCGAAAATATGCCTTCGACAACACTTGCCGATGAAGATTTTTCGGCTGACGGTCTCAATATCATCGATGCGATGGTCAAAGCCGGTCTTGTTTCTTCACGTGGCGAAGCAAGACGTTTGATTGAACAAGGTGGCGTTAGTGTTGACGATGTTAAAGTCACGGCGCCGTCGTATATGATTCCCCTTTCCGATTTTGAAAAAGGCTATGCAGTCATCAAAAAAGGCAAAAAAGTTTTCCACAAAATCATAAAATAATTTATATTTAACGGAGGTTTTAATTATGAGTTTAAATACCGCTTACTGCCGTGCGTTTCAAAAAACGATGAAATTTGCCGTTAACTTCCTTGACTGGACTCCCCCGAAACTCCTTAAAGGTGCGGGCTCAATCAAAGAACTTCCGGCACTCGTAAAAAAACAGGGAGTCGGCAACGTGCTTGTTGTTACCGATAAAGGTTTGATGGGGCTTCATCTTCTTGACTCGCTTTTTGAAGGTCTTGAAAAAGAAGGTATCAAATACAGTGTATTCGACGGTGTTCAGCCCAACCCCACAATTTACAATGTTGAAGATGCTCTTAAAATATATAAAGAGAATAATTGCGAAGGCTTCATTGCGTTTGGTGGCGGTTCACCCATGGACTGTGCGAAAATCACAGCCGCAAGAGTTGTTCGTCCGAACAAAACTCCCTCGGATATGCGCGGTCTTCTTAAAATTCGCAAAAAACTCCCGCCGTTCTTTGCCGTTCCCACAACTGCTGGCACAGGCTCCGAAACAACTATTGCCGCTGTAATTTCAAATCCCGACACGCACGAAAAGAACGCCGTTAACGACCCCTCGTTACGTCCTGCTTTCGCTGTTCTCGACCCCGAACTTACAGTCGGTCTTCCGCCCCATATCACATCCACAACAGGTATGGATGCCTTGACACACGCTGTTGAAGCGTACATAGGCAAGAGCAACACAAAGCAAACCGAAGAAGATGCGAAAATAGCCACAAAACTCGTTTTCGAAAACATCGAAAAAGCCTATAATGACGGCAAAGATATCACCGCAAGGGAAAATATGCTTGTTGCATCATATCATGCGGGTCTTGCCTTCACAAGAGCCTATGTCGGTTACGTTCACGCAATTGCTCACAACCTCGGCGGTATGTACGGCATTCCTCACGGTTTGGCAAATGCGGTAATTTTACCCTATGTTCTTGACTATTTCGGCGAAACCGCATACAAACGCCTTGCGGAACTCGCGGATGTTGCGGGTGTTTCGGGTCAGGCTTGCGGTGAACGTGAAAAAGCAAAGAATTTTATTGCGGCTATCAGAGAACTCAACAGCAAAATGGGTATCCCCGATAAATTCGATCAGATTAAAGACGAGGATATTCCCCTCATCGCCGAACGTGCTTTAAAAGAAGGCAATCCCCTCTACCCTGTTCCCAAAATTATGGATATTGAAGATTGCAAGGCACTGATTAAATCTTTGCAGAAATAATCTTAAAAAAACACACCTTTGGCTACAACCAAGGTGTGTTTTTTATTGCGCTTGTTTATTAGTTTAATTTGTTTTCGTTTTTTTAATTCGACCGATAAAAGTAAATATTGCCAATCGCAAAACGGATGCCAAAATAATACCTCCGCCGATTGCGACACCGACTTCGACGGTAATAAGCAAGTTTTCCGAAGATGCAGAGTAATTTTGAGCAATAAAATTACTCATTGTGTAATAAAGAGTACCGCCGGGCACAAGAGCAATGCATCCGGGTAACAGGAATACAGTTGACGGTGCTTTGCAAATGCGTGCAAAGATTTCGGCACAAAAAGCGGTAAGGAACGCAGCCAAAGCGTTGGGCCAAAAAACATTGTGTATCAGTTCGGAAAAGGCGAAATAACTGAGGCAGGCTACCAACCCGTCGATACCGGCAAAAAACCAATGTGAGGGTTTCAGGCGGAAAATAACGGCAAATCCGACCGTACTGATAACGCCGGCGACGATTTTCATAACATACGGCATCATTTAAAAACACCTCCGAAAATAATAATCGCACCGGCAAAACCGAAAGCAACCATAACCGCAACAAGTATGGCTTGAACCAACTGAATAATGCCCGAAACAGTGTCTCCGAAAAGAAGGTCACGAACAGCGTTGCCGAAAGCAAGACCCGGAATAACAAGCATAATGGTGCCGATCATTATCATATCCAAGTTATCACCGAGACCGACTTCAAAAAGCGTAAGACCCGTAAGTGCTCCGACAAAAGACACGACAATGGTATAAAACATTTGATTGCTGAATTTCACCTTATGAAAATTAAAAACGGAAACAACGAACCCCGCAATAGCCGCGGCAAGCGCATCGTAAAGAGTACCGCCGAAAAATACAGCGAACCCTCCCGCACCGAGAACACCGCCGAGTAAGACAAGAAACCTGTTAAACGGCCTTGATTCCGTCGCTTTTTTAATTTCCGTATCGACATCATCGAGCGATATTTTGCCTTCACAAATTTTTCTCGAAATATCGTTCATCAATTCAAGACGGTACATATTGTTAGCGGTTTTGTAGACCCTTCGCACCTGTGAATATGTTTTGCCGTCGGACATCCTCACGCCGGCAATTATGAGCGACGGCAACGCAAAAACATCGGTATGTTCGGCACCGTATGCGGTACAAATTCGTTCAATCGTGTCTTCTATTCTGTGTGGCTCACCACCGCATTTCAGAATACTTTCACCTATATCAAGTGCTTTGCAAAGTATATAATCCGCCGGATATAGGGCGGTATCAATGTTTTTCAACGGCAAAGTTTTGTTGAATGCTGTTTTTTTATTCAAAAAAAGCACCTCCGTAAGCCAAGATGTATTCACATATTTTTTCTTGAATCGATATAATCCTGTAAAATAATATCTGCTGCTACCGCATCAACAACCGATTTACGCTTTTTGCCACGCACGTTATTTTCATTGAGAATTTTATGCGCCGAAACGGTAGTGAGCCGTTCATCCCAAAAAGCGACCGGTATTTCGCATTTTGATTTAATCAATTCACCCAATTGCTCACATGCATCGGCACGAAAACCTTTAGAGCCGTCCATATTACGAGGTAAGCCTATTACTATTTGCTCAGCCTTCTTTTCAACTGCTGTTGAAATTATTTTTTCAGCCAAAGTTTCGGCATTCCACTCCGCAAAAACGCATACCGGTGATGCAAGCATCTCGTATTTGTCGCATACAGCAATACCGGTGCGTTTGTCACCGTAATCTACAGATAAAATAATCATAAACAATCCTCAACCGTGTTGATTTAAATTAAACATATTTATAAGGGGTTCTTACGGGCAACTTTCCTGTAAAAACCCCTGTTTTTATTTTATTCCGCCGGTGGCGAGGTTATGGAACCGCTGTTAACCTCCGAAACTCCGCCCGTGCTTTGTGTTGTCTGCGGTGCGGTTGTGTTCTGCGGAGAGGTTGTTGACGGTTTTGTTGACGCTTGTTGAGTTGGGCGTAAACTTCCCGTTGTTTTATTGTTCGGCGATTTGGTTGTGGACAAATTAGCGGTTGTGCTGACACTCGACGTACTCGGAATGATCACATCGGGTATGCCTTGCCCTATCGCATTAACAATTGTGCAATTCTTACATTTACCGGGAACATTTGAGGATTTATAGTACCCTGTTGCACTCGGACATGATGCACCCGCAATATCACCGGAAACTCTGCAGTATCTTCGTGCCACAACGCCACTTGCTGTCGGGAACGACAAATCATCAAGATCGTCGTGTACCTCATTCATAATTTCACGGAAAATTTTACCCGCCGGATTACCCGAAGTGTTGGTAATACGCTTCGGTTTATCGTAACCATACCAAACAGCGGCAACATAATAAGGTGTGCCACCGACAAACCAACGGTCTTTATCGTCTGTTGTGGTACCGGTTTTGGCAAAGGTTTCAAATCCGCTGACACCGTATCCGCTACCGGTACCTTGAGTTACAACCGTTCGCAAAAGTTGACGCATAACACCCGCCGAACTTTCGCTCAAAACCTGATCGCCGGTATCGTCACCGGATTCAAGCAGAATTTCGCTGCCGTCGTTGTTAGTAACTTTATAATACGAATACGGTTTGTAATAGTAACCGTTATTACCGAAAATAGCGAATGCGGCGGTCATTTCAAGAGTCGTTACACCTTCCGAAGTACCGCCGACACACATCGACGAATAGTTGCCGTCGTAGTTCGGATCGTCTTCATCGGTAATAAAGGTCGAGAATTTAAGGTCATCAACAAGGAAATCAAGACTTGTACTCAAACCTAATTTACGTGCGATTTGCGCCGGCACGGTGTTGTAGGAAACCTGCAATGCATATTGAGTTGTAACAAACGAGTTGGGTGAACCCGCACTGCCACCGTAGTTTACGGGCCAACGTGACGAACCCATTCGAATGCCGTAGTTTTGCACCATTGTTGACCATGTGACAACATTGTTTTCGATTGCGGGAGCATAAATTGAAAGCGGTTTAATTGACGAACCGGGCTGACGTGCCGATTGAGAAGCACGGTTTAGTCCACGGAAGGTATCTTTTTCACCCGCACCGCCGACCATTGCGACGACACGACCGTTGTAGTCCATAATTGTAATAGCCGACTGCACCGCAGGTGAATCTTCGGTATCTTCTTCATCGGGGAAAGTTTTTCTGTTGACATAAACATCCTCGGCTATGCTTTGAACATCCAAATCAACTGCGGTATAAATACGCAAACCGCCGAAGAAAACTTTTCTCCATGCTTCGTTATATGTGAGGTCATATTCGTCTTGCAAATCCTCAATAACCTGATCGATAACATACTCAACGTAATATGATGTTTCGCCGTTCTTTTTAACGTCATCTTCGGTGTATTCTTTTGTATCGGGGTCGTCATCGTCTTTTGTGACCTGACTGCCTTTATAATTTTCGCTGTTTGTGAAAACAAGTTCATAATCAACAGCCTCATCATATTCGGCTTGAGTCAAACTGTTTTCTTGAAGCATACAACTGAGACAATACAGTTGCCTGTCACGGTTTTCTTCCGGTTCCGTAAGCGGGTCGTAAGTTGCGGGTTCTTTTGTTATCGAGGCGATAACAGCGCACTCCGCCGCATTCAAGTCTTCAACATTCTTGCCGAAATATATTTCGGAAGCGGTTTTTATTCCGTAACAGCCGTTTCCGAGATAAACGGTGTTAAGGTAAAATTCCATAATTGTTTTTTTATGATAAAAACGTTCAACGTTCAAGGCGTTCAGTATCTCGTAAAACTTTCTCGATGCCATTCTGCCGTCTTGACGTGTTATGTTTTTAATCAACTGCTGAGTTATGGTTGAACCGCCCTCTTTAAAATGTGACTTAACAACGCCCAAAATAGTTCTTATCCAGTCAACACCTTGATGTTCTTCAAAACGCTTGTCCTCAAGATCACGGAAAGCATCGACCATTTCCTGCGGAATATCTTCATAATCTATCCAAACTCTGTTTTCGGCACCGTGAAGACGCAACAACTCAACAAGTTGCTTGTTTGAGTCGTATGCATAAATAATGCTCGTCTGCGCTTGGTTGGCCTTGTACATTTCAAGGTCGATTTTCTTTTCGCCGTTTACATACTCGTTGGCAAAATTATAAACATAAGCACAAACAACGGTACCGCAAATCAGCGCAATCGAAATAAGCGAAAAAACAACCGTAAAAACTTTTTTTAATACGGGGTGTTGTTTTCTCGGTTTTCGCTGTTTTTTTGTACGTTTGACAGATTTTTTTGCTCCGCCGGAGGAACCGGTGGAAAAGCGTTGGTTATCCGCCATAAGGAAAACCTCCTTCGTTAGGAAATAACAAAAGTTATAACAATATTTTTCGATAATAATTATACAGTATTATAACAAAATAGAAAATCTACCGTGAATATAAATAAAATATGAATATTATCGTGTTTAGGTAAAAAGATAAGAACGGTGAATGATATGAAAAAACATATTTTGATTATATCAAGTATAATAGTTTTATCAACGTTAGTAAATGTATCAGCATTGAATAATACGTCTCGTTTAACCGATGTCGGCAATATTACGGAAACAGAAAACTCGGTGTTTCGTTATGTTTTGAAAGATTATCAAGGTCAAATTGCTCTTTTTTCGCAAGAAAAGGAAAAACCGATAGAAGTTTACGATATTTATACATCGAGTTTGCCGACTGAAGATGCAGCCGTAATCAAAAAAGGGATACTTGTGACCGAAAGCGAGCTCGTGGCGATTCTCGAACAATACACAAGTTAATTCGTGACAGAAACTTACGGAAGATTCGACACAATCGTTTGGGCAACCGCCAAATCAAACGGAGTAGTTATTTTTATATTTGAGTCCGAACCTTCAACCAAACCGACACGGTATCCCCTGTCGGCAAAAATCGAAGCGACATCTGTATAACTTTCAAGTTCGGATTCGGACAGGGAGTTTATAAGAGAATTAAGTTCTTTCAGGTGAAATGACTGCGGAGTTTGTACACGGTACAATTCCGCTCTTTTTAAGTGCTGAGTAAAAAACTCACCCGTAGAACTTCTTATGATTGAATCGTAAACAGGCATCACCGTACCCGCCGCACCGTGTTCGTTCACAGCATTGATATTATCTTTAATGATGCGTGAGTCGATAAACGGCCTAACGGCATCATGAGTCAAAATTACATCGCTGTCGGATACGGAAAAACGGTCTGTTAAAAATCTGCAACCGTTTTTAACGGAACAGTTCCTGTTTTTCCCTCCGGGGATAACAAAAACATTTTCGGGTGAAATACCGTATTCCAAAAGCAACGCTTTTGTGTATTCAACCCAATCAACGGGACAACAAATAACCCCCGCCCTAAACGAACCGAAATCCTCAAAATTTCTGACAGTTTTTACAAGAATCGGTTCATCATTGATTTTTATAAACTGTTTGGGCAATTCCGGTGAATGCATTCTCGAACCGACACCGCCTGCCAAAATCATATAATATAAATTCACTTATCCACTTTCTTTCTGTTGTCTTTAAAACCTTCGGTGCTTTCTTTTTTGAACAAAATTTTAACCGTCATAAGAATAAGTTTAAAATCAAGAGCGAGCGAATAATTTTGAATGTAAATTAAATCCATTTTTAATTTGTTATAAGCGGAAGTGTTATATTTCCCGAAAACTTGGGCATATCCCGTAAGACCGCCTTTGACTTTGTATCGGCAAACAAATTCGGGAATTTCCTCCGAATACTTTTCAACATGCTCAATACGTTCGGGGCGTGGCCCAACAATTGACATATCACCTTTTAAAATATTGAGCAATTGCGGTAGTTCATCGATACGGAGTGCCCGTATCACCTTTCCGACCTTTGTTATTCTTTTATCGTTGTCAACAGCGGGTTGCGGGCCGTTTTTTTCGGCATCGACAACCATACTTCTGAATTTGAGAATATCAAAAGGCTTCAAATCTTTTGAACAGCGCCTTTGCTTGTAAAAGACGGGACCGCCGTCGGTAAGTTTGATGCTGAGTGCCACTAAAAGGAACAAAGGCGATGTTAACAGAAGCCCCAAAGAAGAACCGATAATATCAATCATTCGCTTGAAAAAACGCTGTTCGAATGTAAGCCCCGTGGCAGAGCATTTTATAATCGGCGAATCGAAATACGTTATGTCGGATGCACTCCTTATGACAATATCCGATATTTTAGGCACTACATAAATACTTTTGTTTTGTTGATAACTGTATTTCAACAAATCGTTCCTGAGCCGTGCGGGAACATCGCAAATAATAATACTGTCGAATCTGTCAATCTTTTCGGTTATGGTGTCGTAACCCTCGTCAACATTTGCCGACTCCGAAATGACATAACGCTCCTCCAACTTGCTCATTTTGTAAACGATTTCGGTAGCAAGATGACTTCCGTAAACAATGAGCATTTTTTCGGGCGGATTGAGGGCATGTACAACGGAAAAAGATAAATATATCCACAAAATCAGCGTCAATGCCTCAAAAAGCATAATATATAACATTCCGATAACGTTGGCGATTACCGCTTCAATAAGACAAATTTGAACGTATGCAATTGCATTTGTGAAAACAAGCGCAACCGCTTCGTAAAAGATGATCTCACTTTTACGCAATTCGTCTATTCTGTAGGCGCCGAGTATACAACTTGTTACCAACAGCACGGAAAAGTATACAACAATAATAAACAATTGACCCTTCCCGATGTACGGGTGTTCAAATTCCGGATTGTAAACTACACTCCAAATGAAGTAATAAATCGCAGTGGAAACTAAACAGAACAGCGATATCGCCGTAACACGTACGGTAGTACGGTATTGTTCGATTTTTTTCATAATACCTCCGAAGGACTTGCAAAATAAACTCCACGGCTGAATATATATCGTTGGGGTGATGATTTTGAATATATTTCAGATTTTAGGAAATATGCTTTGTTTTATTTTGCATGTTACCGATGCCGACTCTTTCCCGAAACCGCTGACCAAAAAAGAGGAAGCGGAAGCAATTGAAAAAGCGACACAAGGCGATGAGCAAGCAAGAAAATTGCTGATAGAACGCAATTTAAGGCTCGTGGCACATATAATTAAAAAATATTATTCAAATTACAGCGAACAGGATGACTTGATTTCAATCGGCACAATTGGGTTGATTAAGGGTGTGAACAGTTTTAAACCCGAAAAAGGCGTTAAACTCGCAACATACTGTGCAAGGTGCATCGAAAACGAAATTCTTATGCATTTCAGGTGCAATAAAAAAATATCGCAGGAAATGTCGTTCAGCGACCCCATAGACACCGACAGCGAAGGCAATCCCCTCACATTGATGGATATCATAGCGGTCGACGACACGGTGATTGATGATATCGACACAAAAAACAAGTTGATAAAACTCGTTGAAATCGTCGCAGATATGCCCGAAAGCCGTGATAAGGATATTTTGATTAAACGATACGGCTTGAACGGGAAAACACCGATGACACAGCGTGAGGTGGCAAAAGAACTCGGAATATCACGCTCTTATGTGTCACGCATCGAAAAACGCATTTTGGATGATATGAAGAAGATGTTTTGAAACAAGCGTCTAATCGCAATTAAACATACTAATATTACCATTAAACATCTTAAAAGTCAACTTTACGCACCATACTGTAAATAATTGTAACATTCAACCGGAATTGCATCCGAAAACAAGTGTTATAATAATACCGGTTAAAACAGTGCGAACAAAAGATAAAATATATTGATAAAATATATTACCGAAATTTATTGACATCTTTTAAAAAAAGATTATAATAGGAAAAGTAAACGGGCCCGTAGCTCAGTTGGGAGAGCGTTCGGTTCGCATCCGAGAGGTCAAGGGTTCGAATCCCTCCGGGTCCACCATAAAAAATCCTTTGTCGTCAGACAAAGGATTTTTTAACTAAATCCGTACTTTCGCACGGAATACATCTCATTTCGTGGGATGAAATCAGACTTCGTCGGAATAATGTGCTACGGAGCAGATTTCATCCGAGCGTTGCGAGGATTTTATCGCACTTGTGCGGTTTCATTGAAAAATCAACAACTTTTCAAGTGATGCAGACACCGTCTGTGATGCACACCTTCGGTGCGTGAAGCGATGCTTCGCATTGTGAAGTGCCTGCGAGCGTGAGCGACACACTTAACTTTATTAAAAAGAGTGATATATGCCTTCGCATATTAGAAAAGGAGTTTTTACAGGCAGTTCGTTTCCTGTAAAAACTCCTTTGGTTTAAAAACAAGTTATCTTTTACATATGGCTTTCGTTAATAAGGATATGCACATCGTCAAGTTGTTTTTGCGAGACGGATGTGGGTGCGTCCATCATCAAATCCTGTGCGTTTTTGTTCATGGGGAAAGTAATAACCTCACGAATGGACTCCTCCCCTGTTAACAGCATAATAAGGCGGTCAACACCGGGTGCCGCACCCGCATGGGGCGGTGCACCGTAAGTAAATGCGTTATACATAGCGGGGAATTTCGCTTTGACATCGTTTTCACCCAAACCGACCATTTCGAACGCCTTGACCATAATTTCGGGGTCGTGGTTTCGAACAGCGCCCGATGCACTTTCATATCCGTTAACAACAAGGTCATATTGGTCGGCGTTTATAGCAAGCAGTTTTTCCGTATCGCCTTCGGCATCTAACAACGCCTGCATACCGCCTTGAGGCATCGAGAAAGGATTGTGACAAAATTCGAGTTCACCGGATTCTTCGCCCATTTCGTACATCGGGAAGTCAACTATCCAGCAAATCGCATATTGTTCTTCGTCGAAGTGACCGGGGATTCGCTTGCCCATAAGTGTGCGGATAACACCGGCGGTCTTTTGAGCGGCGGATTTTTTGCCCGCTGCCATACAAACAAAACTACCGGGTTTGAGCGACAGTTTTTCGGTAAGCGCATCGCAATAAGGTGCGAGGAATTTTGAAACTCCGCCGGTCAATTCGCCGTTTTCGTCAACTTTGAACCAACAAGCCTTGTTACCTGTTTGCATTTCGACATCCGCAAGCAATTTATCAATCCATTTCCTACCTTGGTCAAATTGATCTACCGCAACAGCCTTGACCGTGGCATTTTGGAAAGGCGTGAAATCGCAACCGTCAACAGTTTCGGTAATGTCTTGAATTTCCAAATCAATTCGCAAATCGGGTTTATCGGAACCGTAACGCTCCATAGCCTCTTTAAACGGTATATGGCGGAACGGTGCGGAGGATATGCGTTTGTATTTACCGAATTTTTCGAATACGGGAACCAAAACAGTTTCCAACGTGGAAAGAACATCATCCTGTGTGGCGAAAGCCATTTCCATATCCAACTGGTAAAATTCACCGGGAGTGCGGTCGGCACGTGCATCTTCATCACGGAAGCAAGGTGCAATTTGAAAATAACGGTCAAAACCGGAAGTCATTAAAAGTTGTTTAAATTGCTGGGGTGCCTGTGGCAATGCATAAAACTTACCGGGATGGTTTCTCGCCGGCACAAGATAGTCTCGTGCACCTTCGGGCGAAGAAGCGGTCAAAATGGGCGTGGTAATCTCAAGAAAACCTTGCTCGGTCATAAGACGGCGCAACTCCGCAACAACCTGACAACGCAAAATGATATTGTTTTTAACTTCGGGATTACGAAGATCCAAATAGCGATATTTCAAACGTACATTTTCATCGGCTTCTTTGGATTTATTGATTTCAAAAGGAAGTTGATTGTGTTGACACTTGCCGAGTACCGTAATGTTTTGGGGCACAACTTCGATATCACCGGTGGGCTGTTTCGGGTTTTTACTTTCCCTCTCACGAACAACACCCGTAACGGAAACAGTGGATTCCTTGTTGATTCCTTTAATAACAGACAAAATCTCAGGTGTATCAACAACAAGTTGCGTTGTACCGTAAAAATCACGAAGGACAATAAAAGCAAAATTTGAGCCGACTTCACGGACATTTTCCATCCAACCGACGAGTGTTACGGTCTGACCGGCATCCGCGAGCCGAAGTTCACCACAATTGTGAGTTCTGGATTGCAGCATAAAGCATACCTCTTTTATTTTATATTCAACTTCGATATTCTCTCACAAAACCGAAAAAAAGTCAACCGATATACAGCCGTTTTCTGCTTGTTTTCTGCTTGTATTACATTTTTTGTTTGCGATTTTATGAAATTTTAAATATTGCGTAATTCTCAAATCGAAATCGGAAATATAAATTGATCACAGCATTCGTAAGTACGGCTCATTAGTACGGCTCATCAAATGAAACTTTTACGATATCGGAAGTATAGCGTACTTAACAAATGCTTTTCTCGAAACCTTTCTGAAAACTTCCGAAAAATCCTCCGAAAAACGCATATCTTTAAAATTAACACTTGACATAAATATGTAATTTAATCAACCGATAAACCGGCATTTTTGCTTGTTTTCTATTTGCATTTCATTTTTTGGTTTGTGGATTTTAAAACTTTAAATGTGTGTAATTCTCAAATCGAAATCGGAAATATAAATTGATCACAGCATTCGTAAGTACGGCTCATTAGTACGGCTCATCAAATGAAACTTTTACGATATCGGAAGTATAGCGTACTTAACAAATGCTTTTCTCGAAACCTTTCTGAAAACTTCCGAAAAATCCTCCGAAAAACGCATATCTTTAAAATTAACACTTGACATAAATATGTGTATTTGATAAAATACAATTCGTTGATAAAAAGTGCCGACAACACATTCAACAAACAGCGGTATTTTTACCCTGTGTTATCCCCTCGCCTTTCTAAACGCAACTGAATCGGGCGAGCCACATCTTAATATACGGAGAGTTGTCCGAGAGGTCGAAGGTGCAGCACTCGAAATGCTGTGTTCCCACAAGGAACCTAGGGTTCGAATCCCTAACTCTCCGCCAGAAAACGGGCTGTAAAAAACGCAAGTTTTTTACAGCCTGTTTTTGTGGAGATAGAAAAAATATGCGGAACGGACAATCGAGCAGGAGGGCTTTCTCGATCCTCTCACACCACCCTGCGTGCTGTTCGGCAGACGGCGGTTCAGCTCGAAATCTCATATCGGTTCAACGCTTCTGCTTATTCTAATCTAAGACTTCCTGTATTTCGCATCAAATCTTCTTTTCTCGTCTACCTGCCCGATTTACGCATTAAGGTTACGGTTACCTTTTGGACTTCGTTGCCATTTGCCAACTTATCCGCTTAATACGCCTTATTATCGAGTTTCTGTCCGTCAGGCTACGATTTCGCTACCCCTATTCTCTCCCCTACCTCACGATGTGAAACTTGCAAATTTCTTTCTGGTTCGTCGGCAACTACGCATGCGGTGGACTTTCACCTCAGAGCATTGATATGCTTGTCATACTAAAACCTTCTCTCGATTATCTCGAAAGAAGGCTTTTTTCACTGCAATTTGAATTGTGATTTTTTTGAAACATACGAGCATAAAGCGTTGACATAAAGTATAACATTTAGTATAATATTAAGTAGAAAAAAT
>CAYPAB010000033.1:0-19327 GCA_964408605.1 uncultured Eubacteriales bacterium | reverse complement strand
GTAAATCTGTTGGCACCGCCTTCGGTGGTTCGAATCCACCCGCTCCCACCAAAAATCGACTTGCTTTTGCAAGTCGATTTTTTATCCATTGCGAAAGCAATGGCATATCATCACGCTCTAGCGTGTATATCATCAAGGTCGGCATTATGCCGACCTTGTATCTTATCACGCCGTAAGGCTGTATATCATCACGCCGTGAGGCTGTATATCATCACGCCGTAAGGCTGTATATCATCCCCGTTAATCAGTGTGATTTTTTACGGCGGAGTTTGTCCGTATCGAGCATATTGAGTTTGCCGGAAACGACGATCAGTTCACTTTGCAAGCAGAAAACATCGGTTGCCGTGAGCAGAAAATCCGCAATAACATCAATGGCAACGGCAATGGGAAGCCCCTCAAGAGGGATTCCGAGTTGATTGAAAAGAATCGTGCAGAGTGCGATACTGCCACCGGGAATTGGCGGAGTTGCAATCTTCAAGATGATTGACGTTACCAACGTCATTACAATCCAAATCGGCGTTACGGGAACATGGTAAATTTCAGCCATGCAAAAACTCAAAACGATAAATTCGGTTACGGAACCGATGCCGAAAAGTATACGTCCCAACGGAACACCGAAGTTGACGATTTTTCTGTCGACGCCGTGATGTTTTTCGCATGTTTCCATTACGCTTGAAAGTGCCGCCGACGATGAAGCGGTCGTGAGAGCAATCAAAAACGACGGCATTATTTTGCTTAAAAGCACAGACGGTTTGACCTTTTTCGTTATACATATTATAAAGGTGTACACTACCATTCCGAAAAGGCAACCCGAAAGCGTCAACAGGGGGGCTTTATACGCTTCGATAAGCACCGAAAAACTGCCTGTGAGCGCCATATTATAGAGGCTTATGAAA
This sequence comes from uncultured Eubacteriales bacterium, assembly GCA_964408605.1. GTDB lineage: Bacteria > Bacillota > Clostridia > Oscillospirales > Acutalibacteraceae > DTU089. Next base: position 18,431 of record CAYPAB010000033.1, on the reverse strand, counting down.
ATAATGATGAAAACGAAGGAACATATAACCTCCAAAACAAGTTGAACGATTGTGTTAGCCTGTTCGATAAAAGAGGTTACCGTCGGCACTTTGCTTCCGAGAACCAAAAGCGCTATGCCGACCATCGCCGCAATAAATACGATTTGCAAAAACGAGCCGTCGGTGAACGGCGTTATCATATTTGAGGGGATTATTCCCAAAATCATATCGAAAAGTCCGGAAAAGTTGAAAGAAACGCCGTCGGATGCCGTGCTTCGTGTGAAATTGAACAGAGGCAAAATCGCAACCATAAATACTGCGGTTACCGAAGTCATCATCAACAGCATACGGCTTATCATTTTTTTGCCGATGACCGTAAGCGCCGACATATCACCGATACTGCATATACCCCATATAACCGATAAAAATATCATTATTCCGGCAACGCCGTTAAGAAGACCCAAAAACGAATCGAAAATCGGGGTCAAAAGTTGTTCGGATATAAAAAGTTGAACCGTTTCGGGCAAAAATCCCGAAAGAGTGCCACCGACAAGCGCAAGAAGTATAGCCGAAAATATGTAAACCATTTGCGACGGTTTCTTTTTCTTGGGTGAGAAAATGACAATGTTCCCGCCGTTTTTATATTGCCAAACGGGAGCCATACCGATGCCGGACATAAGTTTTCGGGAAAAATCTTCTTCATCGCCGGAGGCGAATATATCGTGACTTTCGCCGTTTACAACAAGTTCGATACGGAGCCTGCCCAGACGGCTTATGCATTTTAAGTTGCACTCCGTTTCCTCGCCGAACACATCACGGTAATTCAGCAATGTATCCTCAAGAGCCAAGGTCGAGCGAAGAACATCCTTTTTTTCGACCTTGTTTTTTCCCAAAAAAGAGGAAACGGTTTCTACGGCTTTTTCAATGTTTTCGTTTGTGATTGTAAAATTATTCATCAAATATTTTTCCTTACTGTCAAAATATTTTGACCGTTCTTATATTCGTAAGTTATATCGTCCATTGTTTTTTTAACCATATAAATACCCAAACCGCCGATTTCTCTTTCATCGGCACTGAGGGTGATATCGGGGTCTTTTTTTGCAAGAGGGTCATAAGGCACACCGTTATCGATAAAGGTTATAATAACAGCAAGGGGATCTTCCTGCACTTCAACACGCACCGTGGCGGGGCCGACGTCGGGATTGTAAGCGTAGTGTGCTATGTTACCGAAAAGTTCGTCTATGGCAATGTCGATTTGCATTTGAATTTTCATCGGACACTCAATAGATTCGAGTTGTTCGTCAACAAATGCGGTCACGGTGTTTATGTTTTCGACCGTTGCCGGTATATTCAGTTCTTTCATAGTGAGTTTCCCTCGCTTTCGGACTTCGATTTATATTCCAAACAAAGCATTGTAATATCGTCAAACTGCGGAGCGCCGTCAACAAATTTGTCAACATCCGCCTTAATAAGCGAACAAAGATTTTCGGAATCAACATCACCGATTGACTTGACAAAGTTCAAAAGGCGAGTTTCACCGTAAAGTTCTTCGTTTGTGTCGGTAGCCTCGGTTACACCGTCGGTATAAAGATAAACGATGTCGCCGGGCTGTAAAAGAATCTCGTTCTTTTTATATTTTAAGCCTTCCATACCGGCAAGGAACATTCCGCTTCTGTCTTTAAGATATTCGAAATTATTTCCACGTTTCAGAAGCGGTGGATTATGACCGGCATTTGCGAATTTCAAAACGCCCGTGGACAGATCCAAAATTCCCAGCCAAGCGGTAACAAACATACCGGCATCGTTGTTTTCGCAGAGTTTTTCGTTTGCCTTTGTGAAAACTTCCGACGGCTCCGCACCGCTTTCGGCAAGGTCTTTTATAACCGCTTTTGCACGCATCATAAACATTGCGGCGGGAATACCTTTGCCCGATACATCTGCAATAAGGAAGGCGATCGCATTTTCGTTTACCATGTAAAAGTCGTAAAAATCTCCGCCGACTTCTTTTGCGGTAATCATTTCGGCAAAAAGGTCGAATTCTTTGCGATTCGGGAAAATTGTGGGCAATGACGAACATTGAATCTGTTTTGCGAATTCAAGTTCTTTGTCGATTCGTGCAGCGGCTTCGGCAATATACTGTTTCAGCGTGTTGACGGTCGAGTTGATGTCATCCGACAGCGAGGCAAATTCCTCGTTTGAACGAACGTCAACGGTCACATCGAGATTTCCGTTTGTGATTTGCGAAAGCGTCATATTTATTTTTCTGATATTGTCGATAATGATACGCTTGATAAGGAAATATATCAGCAGGAACAAAGCGGCGAAAATAACGATTTCCATAAAGATGTTTACATAAACGGAAACATCTTTCATAAACATCGCTTCGGTTACGGGTATGGCGCCGACAATGTAATATCCCTCAACAAAACGGTATGCCAAAAAGTGCGCAACACCGTTTACGTCGGTCTCGAAGATTTCGCCGGGTGAAGTGTTTTCGGTGTCGATCCAAATGCCCAAGGTGTAAAGGTTTTCACCGAAATGCTCACTGCCTTCGGTTACAATGTTAAAATCCTCATCGCAAACGGTTATGAAGCCTTCGTTACCGATGTGACGGTTTTTTGCGACTTTGCCGACGAAAGCATCGATATCGTCACCGAATTGGCTTGCGTCGTAGCCGACTTGCAAAAATCCTTTGTCGGGTAAAACTTTTGCACCGTATTTTCTGAGTGTTTCGTTGTCGTAAGAGGTCGGACGGTATTCCTGTATATACTCACGGGTTTTGCCGTCTAAAAGCACCAAAAACTCGGCGGACTGCTCTCCGCTTGACATATCGTAGCCGATATATTGACTGTTGTTGCTGTTTATGATGATTCCGTTTTCGTCGATTATGTTGACCTCGATGACGTTATATTTTTTTGCGAGTTCCGTCACGCTTACACCTTGAAGGTATTCGGCTGAAATTTTTTCGGTTTTGCTTAAAAGGTTTTCGTTTGAGGCATCGGCGATATCCTGATAAACATCGCTGAGGTTGATTTCTATGACGGATTCCGTTTCGGTTTCACTCATGCGTGTTTGCAAAACGGAAGTAAAAATGCTTGTTAACGCAAAAGCGACAACAATGCATATTAAAAGCCACGTTTGAAATGTTTGGGAGATCTGCTTTTGTGATTTGTGTTTTTCGGTTTTCTCTTTGCCGATAAGACAGACAAGCATAACAGCCAAACCTACGGCAACGCCGTTGCCGATGACCATGGGAACGGTACAGCGTTTAACAAAACCGAATGCTGTTGAAACATCGTTCATATTCGTGAAGAAAATCATCAACATGTGCAAAACTTCGGTTATCATGGCAATGCCTATGCCGTATAACCACGCAGGCTTTTTGTTGTCAAACATAAATTTGCGTAAAAGCCCCGCAATAATACCGGCAAGCACGGTGGAAATACTGCAAGCGAGTTGTGTGTATGCACCGGCAAGACCCCAAAAAACGGCTATGTACCTGAACACACCGCCGATTATTCCGGCAATCAGACCGGCGGGAACGCCGAAAATCAAACCGGCACAAAGAGGTGCGGCATCCCTCACGTTCATTATTGCACCGCCGATGTCAACACCGCCGAGGCTTGTGCTTGAAAAGACGGCAATCGAGCCGTACAGCAAACCGCATATCAGTTGGCGGACTTTATACGGCAATTTGCCGTATCGGGTTTTCTTTTCGGCGGCATACAGCAAAACCGCGAGAGCGGCGTTGCAAAATGCGGAAATAAGCAATTTAACAGCCAAAAACTTCTCCCCCTTATAAATGAGGCGTTTGTGAAGCGAAAATTATTCGATAGTCAAAACATCGGAAAAACCGGTGATTTCGAAAATTTCGTTGATGGTTTCGTTAACGTTTTTTATAACCATTTCGCCCTGTTTGTTCATTGTTTTTTGTGCTTGAAGCAACACACGAAGCCCTGCCGAAGAAAGGTATTCAAGGCCGGCAAAATCGAAAACAAGACGTGTTACGCCGTCTGTTTTGCCGGTTATTTCGGCTTCAAGTTGAGGTGCGGTTGTGGTGTCGAGTCTGCCGCTGACGGAAAAAGTAAGTTCGTTGCCGTCAATGATTTTTTCGATAGTCATATTTATTCCTCCGAATATAAAATTTATTTGTAATAACGCCGTCGAAAACGACGTCAAATCTGCCTGTGATATGATGAAAATTTTTAAAAAACCGAGTTTTTCACGGCGGATGTTGAATATTTTTTAACACACTCTTTATTAGTATTTTATAGCATATTTTTCGGTGTTAGTCAATGATTCGACACGCACCGCTTTAAATAATTTTATAAATCAGCGGTTCGCCGACGGGCTTTTCTTCGGAAAATGAAATTGCCGAAAGGAACGTCTCGGTTGCCGGTGAAAATGATTTTTCGTTATTCGAATAAAGATATGCCAAAACGTCACCGCATTTTACTTTATCGCAAGTTTTTTTGCACAGTTTTATGCCGGCGGTTTTGTCGATAACATCATCTTTCTTTTCACGCCCCGCACCGAGAAGTACGGCGGCGGTGCCGATTTTTTCGGCATCGGTTGATTTGATATATCCGTCAAACGGCGAGCGGACTTCATATTTGAAAGTTGCTTCGGTAAATTGCGGAATTTCGTTTTTACCGCCTTGCGCCGTTATCCACTCTTTGAATTTTTCGAGTGCTTTGCCCGAAGATAAAGCATCTTCGGTGAGTTCTCTTGCCTGCGTTTCGGAAATGTTTTTGCAGAGAGCGACAATTTGCGTTGCCAAAGTCAAACAAACTTCTTTTAAATCCGAGGGGCCTTCGCCGTTTAAAACATCAACGGCTTCGCAAACTTCAAGCGAATTTCCTATGTTGTTGCCCAAAGGCGTGTTCATATCGGTTATAACGGCACGGACATTTCTTCCGCAGTTTTTTCCGATTTTCACCATTTCACGTGCGAGAAGTTCCGCATCGTGAGGGGTTTTCATAAAAGCACCGGAGCCGTATTTAACATCGAGGACTATGGTATGTGCACCGGCGGCGATTTTTTTAGACATAATGCTTGAGGCGATAAGCGGAATGCTGTCGACCGTTGCGGTTACGTCACGCAGGGCGTAAAGTTTTTTGTCGGCAGGGGTGAAATTGCCCGTTTGACCGATAACGGCAATGCCCGTGTTTTCGATTTGACCGAAAAATTCTTCGGCGGAAAGTTCCGTTTTAAATCCTTGAAGCGATTCGAGTTTGTCAACGGTACCGCCTGTGTGACCCAAACCTCTCCCGCTGATTTTTGCGATTACACATCCAAGGGAAGCCACAAGCGGTGCAACAATAAGAGTTGTTTTGTCACCGACTCCGCCGGTGCTGTGCTTGTCGACGGTGCGAGTGCCGAATCTTGACAAATCAAGAGTGTCGCCCGAATTTGCCATTGCCGATGTAAGGTTCGCCGTTTCCGTTTCGGTCATACCGTTGAAATATATTGCCATACACAGTGCGGAGGCTTGATAATCGGGAATATCACCGTCAACATAACCGTTAACGAAAAAATCAATTTCGGCTTTTGAAAGTTCACCGCCGTCACGCTTTTTCTTTATAATATCATACATTCTCATAAAATCACCTCACGTTATCGGGCGAAAAAGAGAGAGGCAAAAGTTCTTTCAGCGTCACTTTTTCATACTCCGTTTCGCTTTTTCCCAAAATAACCGAAAAACCGTCATCGCAAAATTCACGCAACACCTGTCGGCAAACTCCGCATGGCGGAAAAATGCCCGACGGTTCACCGTTTTTTCCGCCGACAACGGCAATTGCCGAAAAATCCGTTTCGCCTTCCGAAACCGCCTTGAAAACAGCAACTCTTTCCGCACAAACCGTGGGCGTGAAAGAGGCGTTTTCTATGTTTGTTCCCGTGTATACTTTGCCGTTTTCGCAAAGCAGAGCCACTCCCACTTTGCAATTCGAATAAGGTGCATATGAGTTTTTCATGGCGGAAAAAGCCATAGAAAGAAGTTCTCGGTCTGTCATAAAATCATCCTAAAAGTTTTTTTACGCACTCCGAAACAAAGTTGAAACCTTCAACGGTTCCAAAGTTTTCGGGCGTTATATTTTTTTCGTACATAATAAAAGGCACATATTCCCTTGTGTGGTCTGTGCCGGGGAATTCGGGATCGCATCCGTGGTCGGCTGTGATTATGAGTGCATCGTCATCACGCATATTGAGAATAAACGGCTCCAACCATTTGTCAAATTCCGTCAACGCCTTTGCGTAGCCGTCGGTATCGTTCCTGTGACCGTAAAGCATATCGAAATCGACGAGGTTTACAAAGCACAGCCCGTTGAAATCTCTTTTTTGATATTCGGCGGTCTTTTTCATGCCGTCGGTGTTGTTTTCCGTGTAAACGTATTCGGTGATGCCACGCCCCGCAAAAATATCGTTGATTTTGCCGACGGCGATAACGTCGAAGCCCGCCGTTTTGAGTGTGTCGAGTAACGTCTCTTTAGGGGGAGCAAGCGAAAAATCATGCCTGCGTGACGTTCTTTTGAAAGGGTATTCGCCGTCAAACGGACGTGCTATAACTCTGCCGACACCCAAATCGCCAGTCAGCATTTGACGTGCGATTCGGCAGTAGCCGTAAAGTTCTTCGGGGGGAACAAGGTCTTCGTGTGCGGCAATTTGAAAAACGCTGTCGGCTGAAGTGTAGACAATGAGTGCGCCTGTTTTGAGGTGTTCTTCGCCGAAATCTTTTATAACCTGTGTGCCCGAATACGGCTTGTTGCAAATAACTTTTCTGCCGATTTTTTTCGAGAATTTTTCAATAAAATCCCGTGGAAAACCGTGGGGGAAAACGGGCAACGGTTTTTCCGAAACGATACCGGCAATTTCCCAATGTCCTATGGTTGTGTCTTTCCCCCGTGAAAGTTCTTTCAGCCGTGCGACTTTGCCACCGAGCGAGCCTTTTTCGGAAAGCGAAACGCCATCGATTTCGGAAAAACCCAAGGAACACAAAGTTTTCAGGTTGAATTCGGGGGATTCGGAAACGGAACGCAAGGTGTTGCAACCGACATCACCGAAGTTTTCGGCGTCGGGAGTTTCGCCTATACCGAAACTGTCCAAAACAATGAGGAAAACTCTTTTTGCTTTTTTCATTATAATCTTACCGCCGTTTCAAGTGAAAGTACCATCATATCCGTAAAAGAATTTTGCCTGTCTTCGGCGGAAAGACTTTCGCCCGTCAGAAGATGGTCGGAAACCGTGAGAACGGAAAGTGCTTTTTTGCCGGAATATGACGCATTCATATAGAGCGCCGCCGTCTCCATTTCAACACCCAAAACGCCCATTTTACTCCAACGTGCCGTGGAGGTCATATTTTCGGGAATGCCGGTCGAATCTTTATAAAAAACATCGCTGGAAAGCACGTTTCCGACAGTATATGTGAGCGAGAGTTCATCTGCGGTGTTTACCGCTGTTTTTAAAATACCGAAATCGGCAATGGGTGCGAATGTTCCGGGAAGATTAAAAGCGTGTGCGTAGTTCGAATCGGTGCAGGCGCCCTCCGCCAAAATAATATCACGAGGTTTGAGGTTTTTGTTCATAGCACCCACGGAACCGACTCTTATTATGTTGTCGACCCCGAAAAAATTAAAAAGTTCGTGACTGTAAATTCCGATTGACGGCATACCCATTCCCGATGCCATAACGGAAACGGGAACGCCCTTGTATGTGCCGGTGTAACCGTGGATTCCACGAACGTTGTTCACGCATTTTGCATCCGAAAGAAAATTTTCGGCGATGAACTCGGAACGTAACGGGTCACCGGGCATAAGTACCGTTTTTGCAAAATCCGAGGGGGTTGCGTTGATGTGAGGGGTAGGAAAGTTTGCCATAATAGATTTCACCTTTTCAGTTAAGTGGCTGTAAAAAATGCAGTTTTTTGCAGCACGTTTTTGTGAGGGGATAGGAAAAAAGATGCAGAACGGACAAAACGGGCAAAAACAAGGTTTTAGACTTACCCGAAGATGTACAAAGGTACGTCGAGTGGCGAGGTTTGTTTGCAGCTAAAACATTTATTTTTTATATTTGTTGTTTTTGTTAAGGGGTTGCTGTTATTTACCACCGTACCCTATTTTGCATTATGCTGTTTTATGCGGTCTGCGTTTTTTAACATCCCCTTAATTATACTTTATACATTGTGTACATATTGGCATAAATGCCGTTTTTTTCAATGAGTTCGCTGTGAGAACCGCTTTCGGCAATGCCGTCTTTTGTTATGACAAGAATTTTGTCGGCGTTTTTGACGGTTGTCAACCTGTGGGCGACCGTTAGGGTCGTTCTGCCCTGCGAGAGTCTTTCAAGCGACTGCTGAACCACATATTCGCTTTCGTTGTCAAGAGCGCTTGTCGCCTCGTCAAGAATAAGTATCTTGGGGTTTTTAAGAAATACACGTGCTATGCTGATACGCTGTTTTTGACCGCCCGAAAGTTTAACGCCACGCTCACCGACATAGGTGTCATACCCTTGCGGAAGACCGTTTATGAAATCTTCGGCACCGGCAAGACGCACGGCTTTACGGATTTCTTCGTCGGTGGCGTCGGGTTTGCCGTAAGCGATGTTTTCTTTAATCGTACCCGAAAACAGATAAACATCCTGTTGAACAACGCCGATGTTTTCACGCAGGCTTTTAAGAGTGACATCACGAATATCCGTTCCGTCGATTTTTATACTGCCGTCGGTAATTTCGTAAAAACGTGGAATGAGATTGCAAATTGTCGTTTTGCCGCCGCCGGAGGGCCCTACAAGAGCAAAACTTTGGGAACTTCCGATGTGCAAATTGATTCGGTTGAGAATTTCTTCGGAATTTTCGGAATATTTAAACGTCACGTTGTCAAAATCGATCTCGCCTTTTGTTACGTTGAGCTCAACGGCATTTTCCTTGTCTTTTATTTCGGGCTCGATATCCATAATTTCGGAAAAGCGTTCAATACCCGTCATACCGCGTTGAAATTGCTCAACGAAATCAACAAGTTTTCTTATGGCGGTGAGGAGCATCGAGGCATACATAAGATACGCAACGTAATCGGAGGCTTCGATTTTTTTGCCGACGAGGAAAAACGCACCTATTACCGCAACGATTATGTACATAAGTCCTTCGAAAATTCTGTTTACCGAGTTGTAAGAACCCATGTATTTGTACATTACGGATTTGATGTGCAAAAATTTTTCGTTGCCGGATTTGAATTTTTTACGTTCGACATCTTCGTTTGCAAAAGATTTAACAACACGCACACCCAAAAGACTGTCTTCGATTTGTGCGTTAAGTTCGCCCAAGGTCACACGGGAGCGACGCATACTTTCTTTCATTCGGTGTTGAAAATACCTGAGGCACAGCGCCATAAGAGGTATTACCGAGAACATTATGAGCGTAAGCGGAACATTCATAAAAGAAAGAATAACGAAAGATACCGAAATTTTAATGCCGGCAATAAAAAATTCTTCGGGGCAATGGTGCGCAAATTCGGTAACATCGAAAAGGTCGCTCGTAAAACGTGACATAACAGTTCCGACTTTTGTTTCGTCATAGTATGAAAACGAAAGTTTTTGCAAGTGCGAAAACATATCTTTTCGCATAAGCGTTTCCATTTTTGTGCCCATTATGTGACCCGCAGATGCCATATAATAATTCGCAAGTGCGTCGATTATTCTCAGAAGAACATAAATACCGCCGATTGTGAGTATCGTTTTTGCCGTTAAAAGAGAAATATCTTCAATGGCGGCATCGGTTATGTACCGCACAAACATAGGTAACACCAATTCGCACACGGTGGTGAGCGAGGCGCAAAAAAGGTCAAATATAAGCGTTTTTAAAAAAGGTTTGTAATACGGCAAAAAACGTTTTATGAGTTTTGCGTTTGCCGTTTTGTTTTCGTTTTTCATAACTCCTCCGACCGGTAAAAGACGGTTTGAACCGCCGTGGGTTTCTGTCAACTCTATTTTAACATATTCGCCGACGAAACAAAAGTGTAAAAGAGAAAAAATATGCAATAAATATACAATATTGTAATTAACCGAAAGTTGTTATATAATTACACCGTAATAAAAAAAGAGGTGATTTTCGTGAAAAAGTTTTTTAAAAGATTTTTCCTTGTCGTACTCGCACTTGTTATGGCGTTTTCGCTGAGTTTTGTGTGGTATTACCCTCATTATAAGAGCGAAAAAAAGCAAACCGTTTTTGAAATCGAAAAAACCGATGTCATTAAGATTATGAGTTGTAATTTAAGGTGCATAAGCCCTACGGATTTCGGCAAAAAGAATTGGTTTTACCGTGCCGATTTAATTGTTGAAGATATCGCCGATGAAAAACCCGGAATCATCGGTTTTCAAGAGGCAACAAAGTGGCAGTACGCATATCTTACGGAAACTTTGACCGATTACGATTCGGTGATAACATACCGTGACGAGGCGTTCAATTCCGAAGGTTGCCCTGTATTTTATAACAAAAAACTGTATAAATTGGTCGATAAAGGCTCTTTTTGGCTTTCCGAAACACCCGATATTATGAGCAAATCGTGGGGTGCGCAGTTTAACCGTGTTTGCAGTTATGTTATTTTGACCGATAATGCGACGGGTAAAGATTTTGTTGTATTCAACACGCATTTAAGTCACGTAAGCGATGAAGCGAGAATCAACGGCATAAATGTCGTGCTTGACAAAATAGCGGAGTTCGGCTCGTTGCCGTCGGTGATTATGGGCGACTTCAATGCAAAAGAAGGCTCCGAAACGTATATCAAGGTTACCGAAAACTTTTCCGACGCACGTTATGAAACGGAAAATACATCGGATTCTTATACATATCAAGGTTGGGGCGACCCCGAAAAAAGCAAAAGAATCGACTATTTTATGATTTCCAAAAAAGGTTTTGCGGTCGAAAGATACGGCGTCGTTTCCGGTGTGCATGACGGAACGCATTCAAGCGACCATTGCCCGATAGTTTTGGAACTAAAACTGACGGATTTAGGTTGAAAGTAAATAAACAGCGGTAACGGGCAATAAAAACGCACCACTTGAGGCATACGAAACACAATATTGTGTGGAGTTATTGTCTGCAAAGGGGATGTAAAAAAACACAGACCGCATAAAACGGTATAATACGAAAGGGGTTTTTACGGATCGTTTCCCGTAAAAACCCCTTGAAGTATGCGGTTATATCTTATATTTTCACTGTTTTCGTTTTCCCGTCACCCCAAACGATGTCGAGGGTTAGGGGGATGTTTGATTTAACGCTGATTTGCGGTTCGTCGTTTTTGCTTTTACGTTCTTCGCAAATGAGTGAAAGTTCGCCGTCTTTACCGAAAGGATACTGTTTGATTCCGTGACGTTCCGTAAGATTTACGTGCCATGTGATTTTGTTTTCGGAAGCATTCGGTTTTATGCCGAAAACATATTCAAACATCACGGATATGGGCGAAAGCCCTGTCCAGCCGACAAAATCCGGTCGTGCGGGTTTGCCGAAATTCGCTTTTCCGTTTGAAAAATCGGGTGCATAGTTTTCGTAAAGAGTGCCGGTGCTTTTGAAAACGTCAACAACGGCGTCAAGGTGAGAACAGGCGATTTCATGCGAAAGTGTAAACTTCCCGTAAGCATCAAGCCCTTTTAATACCATATAATTTGTCGGCGCCCAAACGGAACCGCACCAATAACCGCCGACGGGGTTATATTTCGGATGGTCTTTTGAAAGCGTGGGTATGCGATGCTCCGTTTTAAATTCGTTTTCGTTTTCAAGGTGAGCGATGAACGCTTCGAGCCTGTCTTCGGGTACACATTTTGCAAGAAGCGACCAATACGCACCGATGTGCTTTACATAGTTGAAAGTGTCGTCGGCACACAAGTCGTAATAGAAAGATGTTTTGTCATCCCACAGTTTTTCGTTTATAACTTTAAAAAGGTTATCACGTTCTTCACGGAGTTCGGGAACATATTCTTCGTTATCAAGCGTTTTTGCCATTTTAATCAGTATATTGCAGGCGTTGAGTTCCTGCATACAGGCATCGACCCAGACCATGTGACCGTTGCTGAAGCAAACGTGGTATTTTTCGTCGAGGCGAGGCGAATTGTCCATACCGCAACCGTACCCCGAAGAAAAATAAGTGCCGTCACGCCAAGTGAAATGTTCACGCATCCATTGATGGTACGCAACAAGGCAGGGGTACACACGAGCGAGGCGTTCCGTGTCACCGAAATTCAAAAAATAGTCCCATTCACACCAAGCCATAACCTCAGGGCCTGTCGACGACGGGTCGTGACGTGCGAAAATGTCTTTGCCGTCGTTTTCGTCTATTTGACGGCAAATGTAACCGTCACGGTGCTGTTTCGCATAGAAGTTATTGAATGTGTTTTGAAATTTGAAAATTCTGTCGGCGTATTTGCCGAACATCATCATAAATGCGGAGTCCCACATAAAAATACAGTTGTTGAAAGCGGCATCGATATAACTGTTAATGAAACCGTTTTCTTCGGTCGGGGCTCGCAAATTGGAAAATGCTATCTCCCACGCTTTTCGGTAACACTCGATATGGTCGGGGTGATTATCCCAAAGCGGTTTGGGGAGTTTTTCTTTTATATCTTCGTATTTCGGAACGGAAGACATATCCGGAACAGCGGAAATAAAAGAATTTTCCGACATTATTTCTTTTTTATCGTAGGTTCTTTCGCTGTTTTGCTTTAAAAGTCCCGCCATAGTTATACTCCGAAATATTTAACTGCGTTGTTGAAAGAAATATCCTGAACGACTTTTTTCAAAAATTCGATATCGTCGGGATATTTGCCTTCTTCCACCAAATCACCGATAAGTTCGCAAAGGATACGGCGGAAATACTCGTGACGTGGGTAAGAAAGAAAACTTCTTGAATCGGTAATCATACCGACAAATTTTGAAATAACGCCCAAGTTCATAAGTGCTTGCATTTGCGATCTCATTCCGTCGTAGTTGTCGTTGAACCACCAAGCCGAACCGAACTGAATTTTAGATTCCGCTTCGGCACTTTGGAAGTTGCCGAGCATTGTGCCCAAAACATAGTTGTCTTTGGGGTTGAGCGTGAAAAGAACGGTTTTCGGCAGACCTTCGCCACAAAGCATGGCGTTGAGAAGTTTTGAAAGATTGGCGGCGATTTCATAATCCGCAACAGAGTCGAAACCTGTGTCGGGGCCCATCTTTTTAAACATATCGGAGTTGTTGTTGCGTAATGCTCCGATGTGGATTTCCATGCCCCAACCGAGGCGGTTGTATTCACCGGCGAGGAAAAGCATAAGTTCCGTTTTGTATTTGTCGGCTTCTTCGCATGAGAGTTCGTCACCGTTAATGCGTTTTGCGAAAATTTTATTCAATTCATCTTCGCCGGCACGGTTGTAGGGGACATATGTGAAAGCGTGGTCGGAAGCACGGCAACCCATTTCTTTGAAAAATTCGATCCTTTCGGAAAGTGCCGATTTGAGTTCGGTAAACGATGTGATTTTACCGCCGATTACGTTTTCGAGAGCCGAAACCCATTCGGCGTAGCCGTTCAATTCAATGCCGAGTGCTTTGTCGGGACGGAAAGCGGGAAGGACTTTGCATTTGAAGTTGCCGTCTGTGGCAATGAGTTTGTGATATTCGAGTGTGTCGGCGGCATCGTCTGTTGTGCAAACGTATGCGACATTGCTTTTTTCAATAAGTTCACGGGGAGTGAAACCGCCCGCTTTTATTTTTGCATTTGCCTTTTCCCAAATTTCATCGCAAGTTGACGGCGAAAGCGGTTCGTAAATATCAAAATATCTTTGCAACTCAAGATGAGTCCAATGGTAAAGCGGATTCCCGATAAGGTTGGGCATTGCCTCAGCCCAAGCCTTGAATTTTTCATAAGAGGATTTGTTGCCCGTGATGTAATCTTCACTTATTCCGCATGAACGCATGGCACGCCATTTGTAGTGGTCACCGGCGAGCCAAAGATAAGTGATGTCCGACGGTTCTTTGTTTTCGTAAATTTCTTTAGGCTGAAGGTGGCAGTGCCAATCGAAAATAGGCGTGTTTTCACATGCGGTGTAAAGTTTTTTCGCTGTTTCGGTCGAAAGAAGAAAATCTTTGTCCATAAATTTTTTCATATATTTGTCCTCCGTGAAAATCATTGCAGTCGGTTGTAAGAATGCTGCTTTAATAAGAATGCTGTTTTAAAATATTACGGGGGTTCTTACAGGCGTATTCCCTGTGAAACCCCCATGCAATTATGCCGTTTTGTGCGGTCTGTGTCAGTCCGCTTCTCCGAGCATTTCTTTTCTTTTTGTTTTTTCGTCTTCGGGGAGAGTGATGTTATAAAGCACCGTCCAAAGAACGACACAGGCAAAAGCCGCGGGAATAAACCAAAATGTCGAAACAAGTTCAAGTTCTTTGACCGAGCCGAGTAGCGATGCCCACGAAGAACCCGTGAGTGAAGCCAAAGTTATTGTTCCGTCAACAAAAGGTGCGGCAACCGCTTCGAACGCTTTTGAAAGCATAAGCGAAAGACCGATGCCCGTTACGGATGAATATATAACTTTTCTGTTGTCTTTAACGGCGAAAGCGAGAACAGCTGTGACGATTGCGCAAATAAGGGTAAGCGCAAAAATAACCGCTAAAGTGATCGCCGGTGAAATTACGGGTTTGAGCGCTTCCGAAACAGACTCGGAAGAATCGAAATCAATTTCGGAAATAAGGCTTGCCACCGAGTTCGAATCGGGTGAGAAAAAATCTGAAATCGCAATATCTTCGGTTATGCCGGACGGAAGTTCACCGCCGTTTTGCTTTAGAAGATCGGTAGCGACATCGCTTTTAAAAAGCGCACCGATTGTGACAAGCGCCGAGGGAATCAGCGATTCGAAATCTATATGAACGAGTGGCATAAATATTGCGATGACAATAACCGTAAGCGCCACGAGAGCGGCAACAATTTTATATACGTACTTCATTGATATCAACCTTTCGAAAAAGATATTTATTTTTTCCAAGAAGAATTAAGTTGAACCGTGCGGTTGAATACGGGGTTTTCTTTTGTCGAATCTTTGTCAACGCAGAAATAACCGTTTCTCATAAACTGGAACGAATCGAGGTATTCGGCATCCGCAAGATTTTCTTCAATAAGGCAGTTTTTAAGAACAACAAGCGAATCGGGGTTAATTACGCTTTCAAATTCCTCGTCGGGAACGCCTGCGGGGTCTTCAACATTGAACAGCCTGTCGTAAAGTCTGACTTCCGCTTTAAACGCTTTCGGGCCCGCCCAATGAATAGTACCTTTTACTTTTCTTCCGTCGGGTGACATACCGCCCTTTGATTCGGGGTCGTATGTGCAGTGAAGAACGGTAACTTCGCCGTTTTCGTCTGTTTCGTAAGAGTTACAGGTGATGAAGTATGCACCTTTGAGTCTGACTTCGTTTCCGGGGAAAAGACGGAAATATTTTTTTACGGGTTCAACCATAAAGTCGCTTTTTTCAACATAGATTTCTCTGCCGAATGTAACGGTTTTTTTGCCGAGTTCGGGTTTTTCGGGGTGAATTTCGACTTCGATTTCTTCCGTCTGATTTTCGGGGTAGTTGTCAATTACAACTTTGAGAGGGTCAAGCACCGCCATTGCACGAGGCGCTTGTGCGTTGAGTTCATCACGAACGCATGCTTCCAAAAGACCGTAGTCGACAACGCTGTATGCCTTCGAAACGCCGACTTTTTCAATAAATGTGCGGAGTGCTTTTGCGGGGTATCCACGACGACGCATACCGCATATTGTTGCCATTCTGGGGTCATCCCATCCGCTTACCAAATTGTCGGTTACAAGGCGAATGTTTCTTCTTTTACTTGTGATGCAATAGTTGAGGTTGAGCCTTGCAAATTCAATCTGGCGGGGAGGTTCTTCAAAACCTATTTGCTCTATAAACCAGTTGTAAAGCGGCCTGTGATTTTCAAATTCAAGCGAGCAAAGTGAATATGTTACGCCCTCTTTGGCATCGGAAAGAGGATGTGCGAAATCGTAAATCGGGTAAACGCACCATTTGTTGCCCGTTTGATGATGCTCAACGTGAAGGATCCTGTAAATTGCGGGGTCACGCATATTCATATTGGGTGATGCCATATCGATTTTGGCACGCAAAACTTTTGCACCGTCGGGGAATTCACCGTCGGTCATACGTTTGAAAAGGTCAAGGTTTTCTTCAACGCTTCTGTCACGGTAGGGGCTGTTTTTACCGGGTTCGGTAAGAGTACCGCGGTATTCACGCATCTCCTCAGCGGAAAGGTCGTCAACATAAGCCTTGCCGTCTTTTATGAGTTTTATTGCACATTCGTAGAGAAAATCGAAGTAACTTGATGCGTAAAGGCACTTGTCCCACTTGAAGCCGAGCCACTCGATATCTTCTTTAATTGATTCGACATATTCAAGGTCTTCTTTTGCGGGGTTTGTGTCATCAAGACGGAGGTTACAAACACCGCCGTATTTCATGGCTGTTGTGAAGTCTATGCAAATTGCCTTTGCGTGACCGATATGAAGATAACCGTTCGGTTCGGGAGGGAAACGTGTTTGAACTCGTGTATTGACGCCCTCCTGCAATTCTTCGTCGATAATGTCATGAATAAAGTTTGATGAATTTTCGGTTAATATTTCGTCCATAACTGTCTCCTTAAAGTGACTCAACGGTTGAGTCGATTCTGTTTTTGACTGTATCTTTTCCCAAAAGTTTCATTATCGAACAAAGGTCGGGAGTGTTTTTTCTGCCGGTTACGGCAAGACGTATCACGGTGGAAACATCACCGACGTGACCTTTGAAAAGTTCGGGAGATTTTTTGTATTCTTTAACGTTCGGGGTGAATCCCAAAGGCTCGCACAAATCTTTGATTTTAGAGAACCAAACGTCTTTGTCGTCGTCTGCACTGTAAACTTCGAGATAACTTTTGAGGATCGCTTTGGCATCTTCTTTTTGTATGTTTTCGGGAAGTTCAAAGTTCGGAACGTAATATTCGTCAAACATATATGCGAAATAATCTTTGACTTCGCTCCATTTTGCTATGTCTTTGCGTGGTTTCGGGCTTTCTCGGTCGATGTTTACCATATCACGTGAGCGTTGCGGATCTTTTGTGAAAACTTCGTAAAAATCGCCGTCGTATTTTTGCGACCACTCGGCGATATATGAGTAAACGGTGTCGGCATTCATAACCGAAATAACGTTTTTGCTTATATCGTTGAGTTTTATAAGGTCGAAAAGGCAACCGCTCGGACTCATTTTTTTAAGGTTGAACGGGAACGAGAATATATCGGCGGTCGGGTTTGCTTTTCGCCATTCTTCAAAATTCGAGTTGATGAGAGTGAGAAGGTATTCCAAAATGCTCTCACGGGGGAATCCCGCTTCGAAGAAGTAAGAAACAGCCGCTTCGGGGTCTTTGCGTTTTGAAATTTTACGCTTGTTGCCGTCGTTTTCGTCGATTTTCATAACTTGCGACAGGTGAGCGTATTTCGGAACCTTAAAACCGCAGGCTTTGAAAAGCGCAATGTGTTTCGGAACCGATGACAGCCATTCCTCCGCACGGATAACGTGAGTTGTTCTCATGAAGTGGTCGTCGCATACATGTGCGAAGTGGTAGGTCGGTATTCCGTCGGATTTCAAAAGGACTTCGTCTATGACGTTTTCGGGCATTTCGATTTTACCGCGAATCATATCTTCGAAAACGATTTTTTTATCCTCACTGCCTTGCGAACGGAAACGCAATACATACGGTTTGCCGGCTTTGAGATTTTCTTCGATTTCTTCAAGCGAGAGATCACGGCATTTTGCGTATTTTCCGAAATAACCGGTTATGAGCGCACCCTCTTTTTCTTGGCGTGATCGCAAATCGGTAAGTTCATCGGAGGAGCAAAAACAGGGGTAAGCAACGCCGTCTTTTACAAGTTGTTTTGCGACAATGTGATAAATTTCGGCACGTTTGCTTTGCGTGTAGGGGCCGTAAGCACCGCTTTCAGCATTAAAGCCCGTAACACCTTCGGTAAACTCCATTCCGAAATCTTTGAAACCTTCGGTGATTGCGGAAACGCCGTCTGCGATCTCACGTTTTTTGTCGGTATCTTCGATTCTCAAATAAACCCGCCCGCCGCTTATTCGCGCGGTGAGTATGTTAACAAGAGCGGTGTAAAAAGCGCCGATGTGAAGATAACCTGTCGGGCTGGGTGCAAAACGTGTAACACGGGCACCTTCTTTTAAACCCCTTTCGGGATATTTTTCTTCAAGATCCGCCACGGTGCCGGTGACATCGGGGAACAGAAGGTCAGCAAGTTTGCCGTAATCGTAATTCATATTATAAAACTCCAATATAATAATTAAAATTCAATACCTTATTATTGCAGAAAATCGCAAAAGTATCAATAGTTTTACGAAAATTTATTTCATCGAAAGGCGATAAATATGCGAAAAAACGCAAAAAT
>CAYPAB010000032.1:0-19746 GCA_964408605.1 uncultured Eubacteriales bacterium | reverse complement strand
CACTCTCTTATTTATCATAAGAATACTAAATAAAAAATCAAGTGAAAGGATTTACTGATATGGATAAATCACTTCGTAAAGCGGTTATCGCGGGTAACTGGAAAATGAACAAAACTCCCGCTGAAACAAAGGAAATCATCAACGAGATGAAACCCCTTGTTGCGGATGCAGACTGTGATGTAATTCTCTGCGTTCCTTATATTGATATTTTTGCAGCTCAAGAAGCGGCCGCAGGCTCAAACATCAAAATCGGTGCGGAAAACTGCCATTGGGAAAAAAGCGGTGCTTTCACCGGTGAAGTTTCCGCACCTATGCTCAAAGAGATCGGTGTTGAATATGTTATCATCGGTCACTCCGAAAGAAGACAGTATTTCGGCGAAACAGACGAAACGGTCAACAAACGTGTTCGTGCGGCGCTCGACAGCGGTCTTAAGGTTATTCTTTGTGTCGGTGAACTTCTTGACGAACGCAAACAGGGTGTAACGATGGAAGTTGTCCGTTCGCAGACCAAAATCGCTCTTAAAGGTGTTTCGAACGAAGAACTTGACAGTATCATCATCGCCTACGAACCCGTATGGGCAATCGGAACGGGCGAAACCGCAACAGCGGAGGAAGCTAACGAAGTTAACCACGCTATTCGTGAAGTGCTCGGTGAACTTTATTGTCCCAAATGCGCAAGCCGTGTAACTATTCAGTACGGCGGTTCAATGAACGCTAAAAACGCAGCGGAATTGCTTGCACAGGTTGATGTTGACGGCGGTCTTATCGGCGGTGCTTCTCTTAAAGCACAAGATTTCTCCGTTATAGTTAAAGCCGCAAGTGTATAATTAAAAATAAATTAAGGGCAGGCTTTTTGTCTGCCCGAATTTTTGTAAAAAGGTGATTATTATATGTCTGAAAAAGTGCTTCTCGTCGTAATGGACGGCGTAGGATATTCAAAAACAGGCTTGGGTGATGCGGTTACCCTTGCCAACACACCTGTTCTTGACAGACTTCTTAAAGAATGCCCCAACACTCGCCTTAAAGCGCACGGTTCAGCGGTCGGTCTTCCCTCCGATGACGATATGGGCAACAGCGAAGTCGGTCACAACGCTCTCGGATGCGGTCAGATTTATTCGCAGGGTGCAAAACTTGTAAACGAATCCATCGAATCGGGTATCATTTACGGTTCGGATGCGTGGAAAGATGTTGCGGGCAACTGTGTAAATAAAGGCTCGACGCTTCATTTCATCGGCTTGCTTTCCGACGGTAACGTTCACTCAAACATCGCTCACCTTATCGAAATGATAAAAAGAGCGAAAACCGAAGGCATAAAGAACGTGCGTGTGCATATTCTTCTTGACGGCCGTGATGTTCCGGCTACATCGGGACTTATTTATGTTGAGCAACTTGAATCTGTTCTTCGTGAGCTCAACGATGAAACATTCTGTGGCAAAATCGCATCCGGCGGTGGCAGAATGGTTATAACTATGGACAGATACCAAGCCAATTGGAATATGGTAAAACTCGGTTGGGATACCCACGTTAAAGGTATCGGCAGGCAGTTCGAAAGTGCCGCCGAAGCCATTGAAACATACCGTGCGGAAAACAGCGGAATAATCGACCAGGATCTTCCGCCCTTCGTTATTGCCGAAAACGGCGAACCTGTCGGAACGGTAAAAGACGGCGACAGCGTTGTTCTTTTCAACTTCCGCGGTGACCGTGCGATCGAGTTGAGCATGGCGTTCGATAACGATGATTTCAATTATTTCGACAGGGGCGAAAAACCCGATGTCGTTTATGCCGGTATGCTTCAGTATGACGGCGACCTTAAACTTCCCGCACGTTTCCTTGTTAATCCTCCCGAAATTAAAGATACGCTTTCGGAACTTCTCGTTTCAAAAGGTATGAATCAGTTTGCTGTTTCCGAAACGCAGAAATACGGTCACGTTACATATTTCTGGAACGGTAACAAGAGCGATAAATTCTCGGAAGAACTTGAAACATTTATGGAAATTCCGTCTGACAAAGTTTCTTTTGATGAACGCCCGTGGATGAAATCCGCCGAAGTGACGGATGCTGTTATCGAAGCGATGGAAAGCGGAAAATACGATTTCATTCGTTGCAACTACCCCAACGGCGATATGGTCGGCCACACGGGTAATCTTGATGCAACCATCACAGCGGTCGAGTCCGTTGATCTCGCTCTTGCGAGAATTCTCAAAGTTGCCGACAAATGCGGTGTGACTGTTCTTATAACAGCCGACCACGGCAACGCAGACGAAATGCTTGAAAAGAACAAAAAAGGCGATATCGCCGTTAGAACCGCTCACTCTTTGAACGAAGTTCCTTTCATCATTTACAGCAAAAACAGTTACGAGATCAAAGACGGTAACTTCGGTCTTGCGAACGTCGCTCCCACGGTTGCTTCGATTTTCGGTATCGATGCATACGACAGTTGGGAAGATTCGATGATTAAATAAAACACCGCACTAAAATTCAGGGGCTGTAAAAAATGCAATTTTTTACAGCCCCTTGTTATTTGTTTATTTATTTATTATCTCAAAATCACCGTTTTTTATAATTTTCAAAAGGTCGTCGTTTGTTTTTATCGGTTCTTTTGTGATTATTCCGCTTTTTGCAAAACTCGATTCCCTGTGGCAGTCACTTCCGCCGAGTTTGATTTGAGCGTTGATGCCGTTTGCCCATTCTTCGGCTTTTGAATTGAGTTCTTTTGAAGTTTTCCCGTTGTGAATTTCCACGCCGTCAATAAATTTCGGGTTGGCACGTGTAATAAACTCTCTGAACGGGTGTGCTTGAACAATAACACAACCGTGTTCACGCAGTAATTTGCTTGCTCTTTTCAGTTGCAACGGCAACAAAAACGGCAGTTCGTAAAGCATTTCTTCGGTTATGCCGTAAACAAGATAGTCATTGACCGTGGCGTAAAATCGCAGTTCCATACCCAAAAGCACCGTGAAATCGTCGGAGTTATACTTTTTCGCTTTCCTGTATGCTCTCAAATAATGGTCAATTGCCCTTTTTTGACTGAAAAAATCGGGGAAATCGAATGTCATAGGGGAGTAGTGGTCGGTCAAAATAATTCCGGAGTACCCCGCTTCTTTGTATTTTGCAATGAGTTCTTCAACATCAAACTTCCCGCATCTGCTGACATTTGCGGTGTGACAGTGTGTTTCGTATTTGTATTCCATAAAATCACCGTCTAAAGTATACAACAACCGAAAGAATATATCAAACGGTTTTGAAAGATTTTTTGAAATATATTGAAAAAATGTCACCGTTAGTGTATTATCATACTGAATACGGTAATGTTTTTATACCGAAATTAAAAGCAGGAGTGATATTTTATGGGATTTTTTGAAAGTTTGTGGGCTTTTTTGATTGCCGTGTGTATGGTGTTCACGGGCATTGTCGATTACGGCACACCTTCCGCCAGCAAAGAAGTTGAACTTGTTAAGGAAGAAAAACTTGTCCTCGACGGTGCGCTTTATTCGGGTCAGGGTATAACGACCGACGGCGAATATTATTATACATCCGGCTCTTTCACCGCATTCGGCGTTGCGGGTCTCGCAAAATGGGAACCCGAAACATTCGAACAGGTTGCTATTAACAAAGACGCTATCCCCGAAAGATATGCCGAACTCCACGAGAGTGACCATATCGGAGGAATCAGTTACTTCAACGGCAAAATTTACGCCGCGGTTGAAAACAAAGCCGAAGATTTCCCCCTTATCGTAACATACGACACCGAAACACTCCAACCCGTTGATATATACAAGGTTTCGAATGAATATCTTCCCGACGGAATTCCGTGGTGTGCGGTCGATTCCGCAAACGGATATCTTTATTGCTCGCCGTTTAACCGCACCGAATATATCGTTGCATTCCATCTTGATACAATGGAATTTTCACATTTGATTGAACTTTCCAAACCCGTAACACGTATACAGGGTGGCGAAGTTTACGAGGGCGTTTTGTATCTTTCTCACGATGCGAAAAACAGCAATAACGATAAAGTGTTAACCGTCAATATCGGCACGGGCGAAGTCGGTGAACTTTGCACACGTTCTCTGCCGTCGGCGGCAGGTAACGAGGCGGAAGGCTTGACGGTATTCCCCATGGCTGACGGTTCGTTAATACATATCCTCGATTACGACAAAACGGTCGGAGTTTATATAAGGCATTACGCAGTTAAGTAAATATAACAACCGAACAAACAAAACCGACGATTCACTTTCAAGGTGAACCGTCGGTTTATTATTATGCTTTATTGTTATGTGTCATTAAACATTAAAACGGAACAAAACGATATCTCCGTCTTGCATTACGTAATCTTTACCTTCGGAGCGTACAAGACCTTTTTCTTTTGCCGATTGCATTGAACCGCACTCCATAAGAACATCGAACGAAACAACTTCCGCACGAATGAAACCTCTTTCAAAATCGGAGTGTATTTTACCCGCCGCTTGAGGCGCTTTTGTGCCTTTTTTTATTGTCCAAGCCCTAACTTCGGGTTGACCTGCGGTGAGGTAACTCATAAGTCCGAGCAAATCGTAACTTCTTTCGATAAGTAAATCAAGACCGCCCGTTTCAATGCCGAGTTCGTGAAGGAACATTTCTTTTTCTTCTTTGTCGAGTTCGGCTATCTGTGCCTCAAGTTCCGCACAAATGGGCAACACCTGACTTCCTTCTTCCGCCGCAAGCGTTTTAACCGCATTGTAACGTGCGTTTGTTTCGATGTTTGATGAAAAATCGTCTTCACTCATATTGCAGGCGTAAATAACAGGCTTCGCCGTAAGCAATGCAACGGTGTCGATTATTTCTTTTTCATCGTCGGATAATTCAACCGCTCTTGCGCAAATGCCGTTGTTGAGTGCATCGGCAACTTTTTCGAGAACGGTAAGTTCCGCCGCCAAAGATTTGTCGCCTTTCATGGCTTTTGTTGTTCTGTCGATTCTTCTTTGCAAAATTTCCGAATCGGAAAGAATAAGTTCAAGGTTGATGGTTTCAATGTCACGGCGAGGATCGACCGAGCCGTCTACGTGCATAATGTCATCGTTGTCAAAACAGCGAACAACGTGAATGATCGCATCGACTTCACGGATATGCGAAAGGAATTTGTTGCCGAGTCCCTCGCCTTGAGAGGCGCCTTTAACAAGACCGGCAATATCAACAAACTCAATCGTTGCGGGTGTGACCTTTGCGGGATTGTACATATCGCAAAGAGCATCAAGACGCTTGTCGGGAACGGCAACAACACCGACGTTCGGTTCAATTGTGCAGAATGCGTAGTTCGCGGCTTGTGCGCCCGCATTTGTAAGTGCGTTGAAAAGTGTGCTTTTGCCTACATTGGGTAGACCTACTATACCGAGTTTCATATAATAACTCCCTTTGATGATTTCAATGTATTTTAACACATTATAAAATGTATTTCAATATCAGAACGGCAAATATTCCTTTGTATAAGGTCGGTTCGGGCAAGAAATAATAATCAAGAGGTGATTTTTTGAATTTCAGAACCGACCTTGCGGTTGAACGCAAAGAACTTATGAGAAAAGATGTTGCCGGTGTCAACGTCAAAGAAAGCGGAAACGAAGAATGCAAAATAACGCTTATCGAGATAACAACCGAGAAAGCGGCTGAAAAATTCGGCAAAGGCATCGGAAAATATATAACGCTTGAAATGAACGCTTTTTCCGATGAGGCGGCGGTGTCCGACGGCAGACTGAAAGCACTTGTCGACAGTATAAAAAAACTTTTGCCCGAAAAAGCCGAGTCCGTGCTTGTGGCGGGGGTCGGAAATCCGGCGATGACTTCCGATGCGTTGGGGCCGATGACCTCATCGAAGATTTTCGCAACACGGCATATAAACGACGAACTTAGAAAAAGTGCGGGATTTTCCGAAAAACTTCGCTCTGTTGCGTCTGTGTCGACAGGCGTTTTGGGACAGACGGGTATTGAATCGAGTGAATATATAAAAAGTATATGTTCGACGGTGAAACCCGACTGCGTAATTACCGTTGACGCACTTGCCGCCGGAAGCGTTTCACGACTCGGAACTACGGTTCAAATGTCCGATACGGGAATTGCGCCGGGGTCGGGGATAGGCAACACACGAAAACGTATCGACAAAGAGTATATCGGAGTTCCGGTGATTGCCATAGGCATACCGACTGTTGTCGATGCCGTTTCGCTCGCTTGTGAACTTTCGGGGGTCGGTGCCGAGAATTTTAACGGTGACTGTATGAAAAAAGGTGCGGGACTGATAGTCGCACCGAAAGATATTGATTTAATGGTAAAAAATGCCTCGTATCTTTTGGCACTGTCGATAAACTGTGCCCTGCAACCCACCTTGACGCCGAAGGAACTTTATTCGTTGATGTAATATGTCTTAATGCGTTCTCATATTTTTTAAGGGAGCGTGGTTGTTATGAACGGAAATAGACACGGTGTGCGGAGTTTACTCTGTCTGACTTTGTGTGCGGTGCTTGTCACGGGCAGTTTTATCGGAAGTGATTTTATTGCGCCGAAAGTCCAAAATATATTTAAAAAATATTCGGACACGGACACCGTCGGCTCGGTTTTGTCGGTAAATATGAATTCGGCAACACATAATTCCGATGTTTCGGCAATTGTCGGTTACGGTGGCGGTGATTATGCCGTGAACACGGTGTCGAATACCCCGACGGATATTGAAACCTTAAAAGAACAGGCGAAAATCGCTTTCAAAAATTACAAAAAAAGCGGTAACATCGAAGAAAAACAAATGGGAGCGACCTCGAAAACGGTAAAATACGGTAATCTTAAAATCGACAACAAAACTTCCGAAAATATATCGGTGAAAAACTTGCTGTCGAAAACGCCCTCATACGGCACCGTTACTAAGGATAAGCCGTATATTCTTATTTATCACACCCATTCCACCGAAGGTTACGAAATGCTCGATTTGGGATGGTATTCCGACGATTACAACTCACGCACGGCGGATAAATCCAA
This sequence comes from uncultured Eubacteriales bacterium, assembly GCA_964408605.1. Classification (GTDB taxonomy): domain Bacteria; phylum Bacillota; class Clostridia; order Oscillospirales; family Acutalibacteraceae; genus DTU089. Next base: position 12,750 of record CAYPAB010000032.1, on the reverse strand, counting down.
AAATATGGTTCGTGTAGGGGATGAACTTACCAAAACATTGCAAGAGGCGGGCTATAATGTAATTCACGACAGAAACATTTACGATACCTCGTATAACGGTGCTTATGCCCGTTCGAGAGTCAGCGTCGACAAATATCTCAAACAATATCCGTCTGTTGCAATCACTCTTGATGTTCACCGAGATGCCATACATTACGAAAGTGGAACAAAATGCAAACCGACCGCAGTGATTGACGGCAAAAAAGCGGCGCAGGTTATGATTATTTCGGGGTGCGAAGGCGACGGCGTTGAAAATTTTTCCTCGTGGAAAGAAAATTTGACTTTCGCACTCAATTTGCAAAGTGCGGTCGAAGAAAAAAACAGCGGTCTTATGCGCCCGATTTTTTTCTGTAACAGAAAATACAATATGGATGCAACTCCGTGTTCGCTTCTTTTGGAATTCGGCACCGATGCCAACACGCTGGAGGAGGCTGTTTATTCCGCACGGCTCATGGGAGAATCTTTAGCGGGAATGCTTGATAAACAACTTGAAAAATGAAAGGAATCAGTATGGAATTTAACAGAATTTTCAATTTTTTTACCGTATCGGCAATTGCTATAATGGTTTTGATAACAGCGGTTTCCGCATGCTTTACGATTTCGAACCGTGCAAACGGTAACTTGGGAGTCGGCTCGGTTGCGGAAAATGAGAAAAATAACCAACTAACCGACACAAGATTTTAACAAAACGTAAAAAAACTGCGATTTTTTGTTAAAGTGTAAAAATTGTATTGAAATAGTTGTTTGTTTATTGTAAAATATTAGCAAAGAACACCGCAACTTTATGTTGTAATGTTCTCGGTAAACCAATAGGAGATGAACCAATGTCAGTTAAACTTAACACCCGTTACCTTGAGGGCTTCGTTAACAGCGACGATGTTAACGCAATAGCGCCTGAGGTCTCGGCTGCGGTTGAACTTCTCAATTCCCGTACAGGCCTCGGAAACGATTTCCTCGGCTGGGTGGATCTTCCCGTGGACTACGACAGGAACGAATTTGAGAGAATCAAAAAAGCAGCGGAAAAAATCAGAAACGACAGCGATGTTCTCGTTGTCATCGGTATAGGCGGCTCGTATTTGGGCGCCAGAGCGGCTATCGAATTTTGCAAATCGCAAAACCGCAATTTGTTTGAAAAACCGCAAATCATTTTTGCCGGCAACACTCTTTCTTCGTCGGCTCTTGCGGAAGCGGTCGCACTCTGCGAGGGTAAAGATTTTTCGGTAAACGTTATTTCGAAATCGGGCACAACAACAGAGCCTACCATCGCATTCCGTGTTTTCAAGGAACTTCTTGAAAAGAAATACGGCAAAGAAGAAGCATCAAAACGAATTTACGCAACTACCGACAAAAGTCGCGGTACACTTAAAGAACTTTCAAACCGTGAAGGGTATGAAACTTTCGTTATTCCCGACGATGTCGGGGGCCGTTATTCCGTTCTTACCGCAGTCGGTCTTTTGCCGATAGCGGTTGCGGGGATAGATATCGACCTTATGATGAAAGGTGCCGCCGATGCACGTGAACGTTTCGCCGACGGCGACGTTAACACAAACGATTGCTACAAATATGCGGCAATGAGAAATATTCTTTACCGCAAGGGCAAATCGGTCGAAATGATGATTTCATACGAACCCGATTTTACTCTTATGAACGAATGGTTTAAACAACTTTTCGGCGAAAGCGAAGGTAAAGACGGCAAAGGTCTTTATCCCTCGTCGGCTGTTTTTTCAACCGATCTTCACTCTCTCGGTCAGTATGTTCAAGAGGGCGAAAGGTTGATGTTCGAAACGGTTGTAACGTTCGACAAACCCAAACACGAATTTGTTATAGGTCTTGACCCCGAAAACGGCGACGGCTTCAATTTCGTAGCCGGCAAGACTGTCGACTATGTCAACAAAAAAGCGTTCTTGGGCACTGTTCTCGCTCACACCGACGGCAAAGTTCCCAATATGGTTCTCGAAATGGACGAAATGAACGAATACGAATTCGGTCAACTTGTTTATTTCCTTGAAAAAGCGTGTGCCGTTTCGGGATATATTCTCGGAATAAATCCGTTTGACCAACCCGGTGTTGAAAGTTACAAAAAGAATATGTTTGCGCTTCTCGGCAAACCCGGTTACGAGGAGCATAAAAAAGCACTTGAAAAAAGGCTTTCCTAAAATCAGAAATTACGCCGCAAGGCGGAAAATAAACAACGGAGGTAAATCATTATGGTTTCACTTATTATAGGCAACAAAGGTTCCGGTAAAACAAAAAAACTTATTGCTCTTATCAACGAGGCAGTGGCAAAAACCGACGGAACGGTAGTTTGCATTGAAAAATCCCCGTTACTTACTTATGAGGTAACCCACAAAGCAAGACTCATTGAAACCGAAAGGTTCGATATTCAAGGTTGCGACGCATTCTACGGAATGGTTTGTGGCGTTATAGCACAGGATCACGACTTGACTGAAATTTTCGTCGATGCAACATTTAAAATCGTCGGCAGAGATTACGATGAGTTTGCAAATCTTGTTAACAAAATCTGTAAGGTATCGGAAGAATCGAATGTTGATTTCGTATTCACCGTGTCCGAAGATCAGGATAAACTCCCTGCGGCACTTTTCGAAAACGCAAAAGTTATCTGACTTTGGGATACCAATTGAATTGATACTTAAACGGGGCTGTAAAAAACGCAAGTTTTTTACAGCCCCGTGAATTTTATGTGAAATTATATGGCGATCACCATTTGTTTTCAACATATTCGCAAAAAGCGTACATATCCTTGATTTCAAGCACTTTTCCGTCATCAAGAACAACGTTTCCGTTCCATTTTCCGTGAACTTGATGAGAGTGCATTCTTGCGATGTTTAAAAATTTAAGGTCGCAATGGTAATCAAAAAACGGAGTCATCGTGAGATTGAATCTGCCGTCTTCCGAAAGAAATTTCCACGGCTCCATATATTTGTCGGGTTTCGGGAAAGTTTCAACGTCGACCGCACCGATTTTGTGTGCCTTCCCGTCGAAGAAAAGGCAGGTTTCGGTTGCGTTGCTTTCGTCACCTATCGCCCATGTGATTTCGAAGCCGAAAATATGCTTTTCGCCGTTTTCGTCATAAATATACGAGGAACCGTTGCCCCAATACCAAACCATTTTGTAAGGCGTGTTGACTCTGCCCCAGTCCAAAAAAGCAAAAGTGTCTTCTTTTGAGAAAGCGAAAACTTCGTCACCGTATTTGAAAGTGCCCTCGCAAGGCATCGAGTTTTGTTTTGTGGTCATAAAATATTTTGTCGGCTTATCGGCAAACGGCAAAACAGTCGTGATGTTTTCAAGATTCGGCATAATGTCCATCGTGAAGTCGCATTCAACGATTTTGTCTTTATAAGGCATTTTAAAATAAAGTGTGCGAGAGGTTTCTTTGGTGTCGAAAACACATTCCGCTTTGCCGACTTTAGCCTTGAAAATATGCGGAACATCGCCTTTTGCGGGAAGAATATATTTATTGTCGCCACCCAAAAAAAGTTGCATTGCTTCGACAATTTGCTTCTTGTTGACCAAATCGACTATTTTTGCGGAAAGGTACCCTCCGATTGAGATGTTTGCCAAACTTATTTGAATCATATATCTGCCGTTGGAAATTTGGTAAAAATCCCACTCTTTTTTTCGTTTGTTCGGTTTAGACAAAGAACGGTCATAATCAAAAACATTTTTTCGTGCCCAGCCTTTAGCGATAAGTGTGCCGTCGGCTGAAAGTAGGGGAGTGCTTTCGGTGTATTCGGTTTGTTTCGATTTTTCTTGCCATTGCATAAAGTTTTTATATGTTTTTTCGGTATTCACGGTTAAATCACACTCCTTTTGGTTGTTATAAACATAGTAACAAATTTATATGGGCTTTTGCAATAGTTTTCTAAGTTTTCGGAATAAGATTTTTTTGCAAATTGTTATTGACAAAATGCCAATAAAATAATATAATAAGCGGGTATGTTGAGAGGTAATGTGTATGATTATCGAACTTGAATCAATTTTCAATACCGAAGGCTTGAAAGTGCCGTTCGATTATGAACTTTCGCTTTCCGGTGTCGAGGTTTCGGGTTATGCCCCGATTGTCGCACCCGCCAAAGTCAGCGGTTACGTTGAAAACAAAGCCGGTGTCGTTAATCTTACAGCCAAAGTCGACTTGGTTTATGAAGCACCTTGTGACCGCTGCGCACGTGACATTAAACGTGATTTTTCTTTCCCTGTTGAGCATACTCTCGCAGTTGCTTTGGAAAACGGTGACAGTGACGACTTCCTTGAGGTGCCCAATATGCGCCTTAACCTTGACGAACTTGTTGAGGAAGATGTCAATCTCGCAATTCCCACAAAATACCTTTGCAACGATGACTGTAAAGGTCTTTGCCCGATTTGCGGCAAGAACCTTAACGAAACCCAATGCGATTGTAAAGCACCGATAGATCCACGAATGGAAGTGCTTTTAAAGCTTTTGGAAGATAAGTAATTTTAACTATTGTATAGGAGGTTTTACTCATGGCAGTACCTAAGAGAAGAGTATCCAAAGCAAGACGTGATAAAAGAAGATCCAACGTTTGGAAAATGGATGCGGCAGCGCTTGTAAAGTGCCCTCAGTGCGGTGAATTCAAAAGACCCCACAGACTTTGCACAGCATGTGGTTACTACAACGGCAAGCAGGTTATCACGGTAGAATAACCTTAAAATTGCAACTCGGTTTTCAGAGGGCGGTGAGAGAAAATCTCCCCGCCCTGTTGGACTGTTATTAGGTTTTGAAAGTGGGTGTCGGTTTGTCCGTTAAAATTGACGGCGTTTGTGTGGGGTCATACGGCGCAAAAGCAGGTATATCCGGCGGCGACGAGTTAGTCGGCATAAACGGTCATGAAATCTTCGATTTTCTTGACTACCGCTTTTACATTCAGGCAAAAAAACTTTCGCTTACGCTGAAAAGAAACGGTGTCGAGTATAAAACGAACATACGCAAAAGCGATGAATTCGCCGATATAGGTCTTGAGTTCGGCTCATATCTTATGGACAAAAAGCATTCTTGCAAAAACAAGTGCGTTTTTTGTTTCGTCGACCAAATGCCGAAAGGTATGCGTGACACTTTGTATTTTAAAGACGATGATTCACGAATGTCGTTCCTTTTCGGCAATTATATAACTCTTACGGGGCTTTGCGAAAGGGAAGTACAGCGTATAATAGATATGCATATTTCCCCGATAAATATTTCGGTTCACACAATGAATCCCAAACTCCGTGTTGAAATGATGAAAAACCCTCATGCGGGCGAGGTTTTGAAAATACTCGACAGGTTTTCGGAAAACGAAATCGATATGAATACGCAACTTGTTCTGTGCCCCGGAATAAACGACGGCAACGAACTGCGTTTTTCGTTGGAGGAACTTTCAAAACTTTATCCGTCGGTCAAAAGCATTGCGGCGGTTCCCGTGGGGCTTACAAAATACCGTGACGGGCTTTATCCTTTGCGTACCTACACAAAAAAGGAAGCCGAAAACGTCATCGATATAATTGACGAATTCAATGCCCATTTCGCCTATTATAACAAGGGCGGTGCTTTGGCTTACGCTTCCGACGAGTTTTATCTTATTGCCGAGCGTGAACTTCCCGATGCCGATTATTACGGCGAGTTTTCGCAGTTGGATAACGGCGTCGGAATGTGTACATTGCTTAAAAGCGAATTTTTAACCGCTTTGGAACAGACCGAACCGAGAACGGTAAACAAAAAAATCACCGTTGCCACGGGTTTTGCGGCATACGGTTTGATTTGCGAACTTTCCAAAGCCGTCGAGGAAAAATTCGACGGTTTGTCGGTAAATGTTGTTAAAATAAAAAACGAGTTTTTCGGCGACACCGTGACAGTAGCGGGGCTTTTGACCGGTGCCGATTTAAAAGCACAGTTGAAAACGGTCGAGTTGGGCGAAAAACTTCTTATTCCGAGAGTGTCGCTTCGTAATGAAGGCGATATATTCCTTGATGATGTATCTTTAGGCGAACTCTCGCACTTTTTGAAAACCGATGTTTACCCCGTCGAAAACGACGGCTATAAACTGTTGGAAATGATGATTACCTAATACCTATTTACTATTATCTGTTAACTACTATCGGAGGTGTTTATATGGCAAGACCGGTTGTTGCCATTGTCGGCAGACCGAATGTCGGCAAGTCAACGCTTTTTAACAAACTTACGGGAACACGCCTTGCGATTGTCGATAACACGCCGGGTGTTACCCGTGACAGGCTTTTCGGCGATTGCGAGTGGCTTGGGCATAACTTTTTGCTTGTCGACACAGGCGGTATCGAACCTTATTCAAACGATATCATACTTTCTCAAATGCGCCGTCAGGCACAACTCGCCATTGACAGCGCCAACGTAATAATACTTGTGACCGATGTTCGTGACGGTGTTGTCGCAACCGATTCCGAAGTTGCGTCAATGCTTCAAAAAAGCGGTAAACCGATTGTTCTTGCGGTTAACAAGTGCGATTCTTTGGGCGCACCGCCTCCGGAGTTCTATGAGTTTTATAATTTGGGGCTTGGTGACCCGATAGCCGTTTCTTCCGTTCACGGGCACGGCACGGGCGATTTACTCGACGAGGTATTAAAGTATATTCCCGATGAGTATCTTCACGCCGAAACGGACGAAGATGAGTTTTTGAAAGTTGCCGTTATCGGCAAACCGAATGTCGGTAAGTCTTCACTTATAAATAAAATTATCGGCGAGGAAAGAATGATCGTTTCCGACATTGCGGGAACAACACGTGATGCCACCGACACCTTTGTCGAAAACAGTTACGGCAAGTTTATGTTTATTGATACGGCGGGGCTTCGCCGTAAATCTAAAGTTGAAGAAGCGGTTGAAAAATACAGCGTTTTAAGAACCGATATGGCGGTCGAAAGAGCCGATGTCTGTGTGATTATGATTGATGCGATTGAAGGTTTTACCGAGCAAGACAGCAAAGTTGCGGGCAGGGCGTTGGAGCAGGGCAAAGGCTGTATTATCGCCGTTAACAAATGGGATGCTTACGAAAAAGACGGCAAGACTATGGATTCTTACCGCAAACAGTTGATGAAAGACTTTTCGTTTATGTCTTTTGCGCCGATAATATTCATTTCGGCAAAAACGGGTCAACGTATTGACAGGCTTTACGAACTTATCAAATTCGTTGACACGCAAAACGCAATGCGAATCAAAACGGGTCAGTTGAACGAGATCCTTGCGGCGGCTACACTTCGTGTTCAACCCCCGACGGATAAAGGCAAACGCCTTAAAATATTCTATATGACTCAAGTTTCGACAAGACCGCCGACCTTCGTTTGTTTTGTCAACAGTGCGGAACTTTTTCATTACAGTTATCAACGCTATATTGAAAACCAAATTCGTGAAGTGTACGGTCTTGAGGGCACACCCGTGAGGTTTATAATTCGCGAGCGTGACGAGAAAAGCAAACATTAAACGGTAAACGGTTAAACCTTATCAAGGATACAACACAAGAGGGAAGTAAAAAACTTGCGTTTTTTACTTCCCTCCGGTTTTTTTACTTCCCTCCGGTTTTTTACTTCCCTCTGATTTTTTGAGTACTAATTCTGCCGGCGCACAATTCTGTATTCATCATCAGCCCTGAAATACGGGCAATCATCGTTTGAAGAAGTTAAAAATTTCAAATATTCGTCTTCATCGAGTTCAATATCGCAAAAATATTCTTCGGTGTCTTCATCGTACCTGTAATTTTCACACATATCGCACATTGCCATTGTAACAACCCCTCATTTGTGATATTTGCCGTTTGTGTTGATTTGAAACGCCCTGTAGATTTGTTCGAGCAACATAACACGCATAAGTTGATGCGGAAAAGTCATCGGCGAAAAAGAAAGTTTGCAATCGGAAAGATTTTTGATTTCGTCGGATAAACCGAAAGAACTGCCGATTATGAAAACTATGTTGCTTTTGCCGTTGAGAGTTATGTCGTGAATGGCTTTTGCGAGATCTTCGCTTGACTTTTGTTTGCCCTCGATACAAAGAGAAAAAACATAAGCACCGTTCGGAATTTTCTTCTTGATTTCCTCCGATTCTTTTGCGAGGGCGGAATCTATTTCCGCTTGTGAGGGCGACTCCGAAAGTCTTGCGGGCGAAAGTTCGATTATATCGAGTTTCCCGTAGGGGCTTATTCTTTTTGCGTATTCGCCGACTGCATCTTTTAAATATTTTTCTTTTAATTTTCCCAAGGTGATAACAGTAATATTCATTATTCCAATCCTAAATACGGGGCGGGGTTGAGCCTGTTGCCGTTTACCCTCACTTCAAAGTGAAGATGGGCACCGAAAGAGTAACCCGTGTTACCCACTCTGCCTATTGTTTGACCTTTTTGCACAACGTCACCGGGGTTTACCATAAGCGAGTTGTCAAGCATATGTGCGTAAAGCGTTTCAACACCGTTTCCGTGGTTGATTATAACATAATTGCCGTAACCGCCGGTACTCCAGCCGGCTTCCGTGACGGTGCCCGAAGCACCCGCAACAACAAGCGAACCGGAAGCGTTTGCACCGGAAATATCGATTCCTCGGTGGTAGCCGAGACTTCTGTGACCGAAAGGTGATGTTACGGTGTAAAGGTTGACGGCGGGCCAACAGAAAACACCGGTTGTTTGTATGACGGTGTAAGATCCCATAGACAGACTTTCCGCACGGATTCCACGTTCGACAATTTGCGGTACGGGTTCTTTTATGGCAACGCTCATAAGGTGTTCGGAAAGGACTTTTCGGTTGCCTATGTACGTTACAAGGTCAATGGCATATTCCGAACCGCTTTGACCCGCTCTGCGAACACGTGTATCACCGACGAAAAGCGTGTTTGTTTGAATTTCAACCGTGTCATAGTCGGTAACGGCTATGCTTTCTTCACATTTTGTGTGGCGAACCGTTAAAGAGTCGGAAGTCATTAAAGCGTTTTCCAACTGTTGCGAAGTGTATGTTTTGTTGCCGTCGGCGGAATAGTATGCGGGCTTTACGGTTATTTTTTCGGCAAATGATACCGAAGAATCGGGGTAAAGCAGTTTCGCCGAAGCGAGCGCTTTGTTTATTGCGTTTCGTGCCGTTTGCTCGTCTTTAACCGCACATAAAAGTTCACCGTCAATATAAACTTCGCTGACTTCCGTGACGGAAGATGCGAATTTTTTTGCGATGATGTCGGTAAGCGTATCGGCACTTTTGATGTTACAGGCATCGGTTTTTACTTCAGCGGTTTTGATTTTTGAAGCATCGGTATCGCTCAAAAAACCGGCGACGGCGGTTTTTACGGCACTTGCATCTTTTTCGGAAACGGCATAACCGATAACTTCTTCGCCGATTTTTAAAGAGACGGCGTTAACCGTGTTGCTTTTGCTTATCGCAAAAAACACCGATGTGCCGGCGACAGCGATAACAAGCACGAAAACGGCGGTTCTTTTTAAGAAAATTTTTAAAGAAGAAAACGAGTTTTTGTTGAAACTCAAAAGTTTTTTCGCTAATTTAAAAAGCCCTTTAAAAAAGCCGACGAACAGTTTCACGGTGAAAGTTCCGAGATCGTATATGCAGTTATAAAGAGCGTTGAATAATTTTTCCATGATTTTTCGCCTTTAAAATTCATTATTAAACAGATACCAATATATCATAAATTACCTTGATTAACAAGGGCAAATTGATGAACAAATTATAAAATCTGTTAAAATGTCGGCTAACTATTGAGTATTTTTACAAAATGTGGTAGTATAATTACAATTATTACAGTTTTAACTTGAAAAGACTGATTTTGAGTGATAATATGACTGATAAATATCAATTGAAAGATTATTACAGGACTTATGCCGCAGTCGACCTTGATGCGATTGAACATAACCTTTTGCAACTGCAAAAAAAAATCAACCCCGACGTGCTTTCTCTTGCCATAGTGAAAGCCGACGCATACGGTCACGGTGCCGTGGGTGTTGCGAAAGCCGTTCAGGATAAAGTCGACTATTTCGGAATTGCCGAGTTGGGCGAGGCTGTTGAACTTCGTGATGCGGGCGTTGAAAAACCGATTCTTGTTCTGTCGTACACTTCGCCTTATCAATACGAAGAACTTATCAAAAACGAGTTGACGCAAACAATATTCAATTACGACGATGCCGTGGCACTCTCGAAGGCGGCGGTGAAACTCAGCAAAATAGCACGTGTTCACATTGCCGTTGACACGGGAATGTCACGTATAGGCTTTTTTTGTAACGATGAGAGCGTTGAAACCGTAAAAAGAATAAACGACCTTCCCAATATCTATATTGAGGGGATTTTCAGCCACTACGCATGTGCCGATTCGCCGGATCGCTCAACGACCGACAAACAAACCGAGGTTTTCAAAAACTTCATAAAAGAACTTGAAAACAAAGGCGTCAACATTCCCATAAAACATCTTTGCAACAGTGCGGGGCTTTTAACAGCCGACAGTCAATTCAATATGGTTCGATTGGGCATAGTCCTTTACGGGCTTTATCCCGACGAATGCGTAAAAGACGGCTCTCTTGACCTTAAACCCGCCATGAGAATAGTTAGCCACGTCATTCATGTGAAAGAGGTGCCGGCGGGCAGCGGTGTCGGTTACGGTCACACTTATTTTACCGACAAGCCGACCCGTATCGCAACCGTTTGTATCGGTTATGCCGACGGTTATTCAAGAACCCTTTCAAATAAGGGCAGGGTTATAATAAACGGCGAATTTGCGAATGTCATCGGCAGAGTTTGTATGGATCAACTTATGGTCGATGTTACGGAACTTTCCGATGTATGTGTCGGTGACGAGGTTACGGTTATGGGCACAGACGGTGATAACAGCGTCACAGCGGAAGAAATAGCCGACCTCACAAACACGGTGAATTATGAGGTCGTTTGCCAGTTTCAAAAGCGTGTTACCATTTTGCACTGTAAAAACGGCAAAAGGTATTTATAAAAAAACAGTCCGCCGAAAGCGGATAATATTAAAATTTGCGGAGGTATTCCCGTGAACAGAATCAAAAACTTCTTTAAAAGTTATATAGACATTTTTGTTTTGGATATCAAAGAACATTTTGAAAACGTTCCACAGATTTTCAAACTGTCGATTGCCGATTTGAAAAAGACATACACCGGCGCCGCATTGGGCTGGGCTTGGGCGGTCATAAAACCGATAGTTACAATATTTGTTTATTGGTTCGCCATTGCCATAGGCTTGCGTCAAGGTGGTGATGTTGAGGGCGTTCCGTACATATTGTGGCTGATTTGCGGAATTATTTCGTGGTTTTATATGGGCGACTCCATAACAGGCGGAACAGATTGCATAAGGCGTTACAGTTACCTTATCACCAAAATGAAATATCCCGTAACGACAATACCCACGCACAACAATCTTTCACGATTTTTTGTTCATGCGATTATTACCGCAATAGTTATTGTAATATTCTGGATAGGCGGTTACCCGCCCACCGTTTATTTGTTGCAACTTCCCGTTTATATGTTGCTTATGTTCCTTTTCTTCAATGCGTGGTCGCTTTTTGCGGGGCTTGTTTCCGCAATGAGCAAGGACTTTTCCAACCTCGTAAAATCTTTTAACGTTGCGGTATTTTGGCTTTCGGGTGTGCTTTGGGATATCGAAAACGTGAAAGACCGAGAAGTTATTTACAGCATTTTGATGCTCAATCCCGTAACATTTTTATGCTACGGCTACAGAAACTGCTTCGTTAATCACGTTTGGTTTTTCGACCAACCGAAAAGATTATTTTATTTCCTTTTCTGGTATGCCGTTATGATTTTCCTGTCATTCTGGGCATATAAAAAATTGCGCAAAGAAATTCCCGATGTGCTTGCGTAAACGAAAGGATAATTGCCATGAAAGATACAGTCATCAGTTTTGATAATGTCAGCAAGACTTATAAGTTATATTCAAGCACAAGAAAGCGTTTGCTTGGCATTTTTATAAAAAAAATACCGTATAAAAAGAAAAAAGCGGTAGACAATATGAGTTTCGATATCGAACGAGGTGATTCCGTCGCTCTTTTCGGAAAAAACGGTGCGGGAAAATCGACGGTGCTTAAAATGATTACCGGCGTTACATTCCCGACAGAAGGAAAAATAACGGTGAACGGCAGAGTAAGTGCGTTGCTTGAACTTACAAGCGGTTTTGATATGGAGTTTACCGGCAGGGAAAATATTTTCCTTAAAGGTCACATCCTTGGGCTGAAAGACGATGAAATAAAGGCTCTTGAAGGCACTATTGTCGATTTTTCGGAGTTGAACGATTACATAGACCAGCCCGTAAGAACTTATTCAAGCGGTATGAAAGCACGTTTGGGCTTTGCCATAAACGTTAACATTAAACCCGAAATACTTATTGTCGACGAAGCGCTGAGCGTAGGTGACGCCGCATTCAGAATGAAATGTCAAAAGAAGATAAACGAAATTATTCATAAAGATAACGTCACATTGCTTTTTGTTACGCATCAGACCGCCGTTGCGGAAGAATTTTGTAAACGAGGCATAGTTATGAAAAACGGTCAAATCGTTTTTGACGGCGAAGTCCACGAAGCCTCCGAGTATTACAAGAAGATGTATAAATGATGTTTGTTAAAAGTAACAGGCTGTAAAGAACTTGCGTTCTTTACAGCCTGTTTGTATTTATATTATAATATTATATTATATTATATCAAGATCCGCATAAATCGG
>CAYPAB010000031.1:0-20666 GCA_964408605.1 uncultured Eubacteriales bacterium | reverse complement strand
GCATCAAAAAAGCGGTAGCCTCTGAAAGGAACATTTCAGAGGCTTCTCTACCGATATCCGTAAGAAGGCCTTTCAATTCGGGGTAAGGCATCGCAAAGCGTTGCGAAAGATAGCGCAAAGACGCTCCGAGTTCGCCATCCGGACCGCCGTATTGGGTGATTATTATCTGTGCGAGTTTTGGGTTCGGGGTTTTGATGTTTACCGGATATTGCAATTTCTTTTCATACATGAACATAGATCAATCACAGCTCCCTTGATGTTCCCACGGCCACGGGTCATTAAGCCAATCGGCTTCATACGAGTTCGAAACAGTAAGAGGGCCGTATTTTTTTTCAAACTCAGTTTTAAGCATTTTTGCTTCGTCAGTATATTTACGGAACATATCGTTTGCTGTGCGGTCGCACGGGTGCGTGTCAAGATACATATGCAATTCCCACGCAGCGAACTGCGTTGCCGACAACCGCATAAGCAGTTTCTTCCGTTCACTCATTTATGACACTCCTTCCGCAGAAGGGTTTGTTGAGAATCGGGAAAAGTGTGCCTTCACGCAATGCCACCTCAGGTGCGTATGCGGTTTTGTCAAGTTGAAAAGGCACATATGCCATTGCGACAACAGTATCATCGGGAAATTGTGTCGTAACGCAATTTGTATTACAGTTTGATGCCGAATAGCGTGAAACTCTGTCGGCAACATTATAATTTACGGTATTTTCCATTGTTACTCTCCTTTTTGGGCGGGTTCTTGAAAATCGGTGATAAATACACCTGTTACATAATATGGACAAAACCGTAAATTGTTAATAAATTCCGTAAAAACGGGGCTCGCAAGTGTTCAGCCTGCAAGCCCCGTATGTTATACTGTTTATTCTGATTTATACAAGTCTGCGATTATATCGGCGCATTTTTCTATGCCCAGAGAAGATGTGTTTAAGGCAATATCGTAATTGTTTACGTCGCCCCATTTTCTGTCGGTATAAAATTGATAGTAGGCGGCACGGCGCTTATCTTTATCACGAAGACGGCGTTCGGGTGCTTCTTCGCTTTCACCGTACTGTTTAACGATTCGCTCGGCTCTGCTTTTTTTGTCGGCATGGATAAAAACCGAAATACAATTCGCCGAATCTCTCAATATGTAATCGGCACATCTGCCGACTATAACGCAAGGCCCTTTTTCAACGAGTTCGGTTATCACCCTGCACTGAACAAACCAAATGTCATCTTGAACGGAATGACCGTAATAATCCCTGTTTGTAAAGGCATTTGCGAACCAATTCCCGTGAGAGGCATACTCGCCGTGCTCGGCAACAAAATCCTCACACAGACCGCTTTCTTGAGCGATTTTTTGAATGAGTTCGTTGTCGTAGCAAGGTATACCCAACTTTTGTGCGGTAAGTTTGCCGACTGTTCTGCCGCCGCTTCCGAATTCACGGCTGATTGCTATGACCTTGTTTTTCATAGTTTACACCTCCACTGCTTTTATTATATATTTTAACTCATCTTTTCGTCAAGCGTGTTGAATAAAAAACCGAACAATTTTCAGCATAATTTGTATATACACTTGAAGTTTTTTCAATTTGCGTGTATTATTTTTGTAAATAAAATTACGGAGAGAAAAATATGGATTATTTAAAATATGTAAACATCAAACAAGGCTCAAAATCCGTTTTGCGTTTTTCACAGGGGAACACATTACCGCTTGTACAAAGGCCGTTCGGTTTTGCGAGTTTCGCCCCTCAAACAGACACAGACCGTGATTCATGGTATTACCACCCCGACGACCGTTCCGTTGAGGGAATACGCCTTACACACCAGCCGAGCCCGTGGATAGGTGACCGTGGGGCGCTTGTTATGATGCCTCAAATTGAAGTACCGCACTTGAAAATTCGTGACCGTTGGTCGGGGTTTGACCCCGCCGAAACGGTTTTGACTCCGCATTATCTCAAATATTATTTAAAAAGAGTTTTTGCCGATTTCGAACTTACGCCGACTGATTACGGCGCTTGTGTCAAATTGAAGTTTTACAAAGATTATAACCGTTATCTTTCCGTTTTGCCTGTCGGCGGCAACTGTTCTTACGAATACGATGCCGAAAACAACCGACTTTTGTGCTCTACCGATTTAAACAGAGGCGAGCGTTATGACAAAGGTGCAATAAAGGGTTATTATGTTTTTCAGTTTGACGGCGACACAGTTGATGTTGACGGCACTCTTGTTGAAGACGGCAACGCACAAACAAAAATTAAGGGACTTTCGATATCCGGCGAAAACGTCGGCATTCATCTTGCACTGAAAAAGAAAGATGTGTGCTTTACGCTCGCAACGTCTTATATCGGTTACGAGCAGGCTTCTGTAAACCTCAAGAACGACAGCGACTATGACGATTTTGAATCTTTAAAAGAGCGAAATGCGAGCATCTGGAACGAATATTTAAGCAGAATCGAAATAGACGCCGACGAAAAAACGATGCGTACATTCTACAGTTGTATGTACAGAACATTTCTTTATCCTCACAAGGCTTATGAAATATCCGAAGACGGAACACCCGTTCACTACGCACCGTGCGTTGACGAAGTAAGGAAGGGCTACAGATATACCGATAACGGATTTTGGGATACATACAGAACAATTTATCCGTTCTATTCCATCGTTGCGAGAAAAGAACTTCAGGAAATACTCGAAGGTTATATTCAAGATTATATCGACGGCGGATGGCTTCCGCGCTGGACAGCGGGAGATGCGAAAAATTGTATGCCGAGTACCGCTATTGATGCCGTTATTACCGATTCCGCGGTAAAAGGTCTTATATCAAAAGAACTTCTTGAAACAGCGTTTAAGGGTATGGAACTTCACGCAAATACCGAACAGCAACTTAAAGCCTACGGCAGAGAAGGTTGCGGTGAATATTTGGAACTCGGATATGTTCCGTGCGATAAATACCGCGAGAGCGTTAACCTCACTCTCGATGCGGCGTATTTCGATTATTGCTTGGCAACGGTTGCCGATATTTTAGGTTATGCCGATAAAAAAGAAAAGTATCTTAAACGTGCCGACAACTATAAAAATTTATTCGACCCCGAATCGGGATTTATGTGTCCGAAAAAATCAAACGGCGAATTTAAAGAAGATTTTGACCCGATTTTGTGGGGCTATGATTATACCGAAGCAGCGGCTTGGCAAACGAGTTTTGCCGTTCAGCATGATTTTGAAGGCTATGCCGAACTTTTGGGCGGTAAAGATAAATTGATTGAAAAACTTGACGAACTTTTCAAAGCACCGCCCGAATACCGTGTTGGCGGTTATGTTTCCGAAATTCACGAAATGACCGAAATGGCGGCTTGCGATTGGGGTCAGTGTGCAATATCGAACCAGCCGAGTTTCCACATACCGTTTATCTATACATATTTCGGCGAACCCGAAAAAACAGAATATTGGCTCAAAAAAATATGTTCCGAAGGCTTCTCGGCGGAGGACGACGGATTCCCCGGCGACGAAGACAACGGCACAACGGCGGCGTGGTATATTTTTGCGTGTTTGGGAATTTACCCCATTACACCGGGAAAACCCATTTTTACGAACTGCACTCCGATGGTAAAAAATATTCGCATTTTAGGTAAGCCGGTGTGCTTAAAAGATATGGGAAATGTTGTAACATACAACGATTTGATGGCTCAAATCGACTGATATTTGCATTTTGATAAAATCATTTTCCGTTTTTTATTGTGTCTATGGCGCTTTTTTCGAGGCGTGAAACCTGCGCTTGCGATATGCCGATTTCCTCGGCGACCTCCGTTTGGGTCATGCCTCTCATAAAGCGCATCGAAAGAATTTTCTTTTCACGGTTCGGCAAATTCTTTATTGCCTCTTTTATGGATATTTCGTCTATCCAGTCACCGTCGCTCTCGTCGGAACCGAGTTGATCCATAAGGTAAATCGTGTCACCGCCGTTTGAATATACGGGTTCGTAAAACGATACGGGGTCAACGATTGATTCAAGTGCTATTACAACTTCGCTTTTCGGCTTTCCCAGTTCTTTTGCGATTTCTTCGACGGTCGGTTCTTTGCCGTTTTTGTTGCTCAGTTTTTCCCGTGCCTGCATCGCGTGGTATGCGGTGTCACGCATTGAACGGCTGACCCTTACGGGGTTGTTGTCACGAAGATAACGGCGCACTTCTCCGATTATCATCGGCACGGCATAGGTCGAAAAACGCACATCGTGAGATGTATCGAAATTATCAATCGCTTTCATAAGACCTATGCAACCGACTTGAAAAAGGTCGTCGAGGTTTTCACCGCGGTTCGCAAAACGCTGAATAACGCTCAAAACTAATCGCAAATTGCCGGTCACGAGTTTGTCACGGGCGAATTTGTCACCGCTTTTGGCTTTTTCAATGAGATCGGATTTTTCTTTTTCGCTGAGAACTTTTAAAGCGGATGTATCTATTCCGCAAATTTCGACTTTATTAAAATACATTTCGGCACTCCTTAAACGGGCAGTTATCTAAGCATCGGAGACTTATCCGATGCTTACCCTATGTAGCCACCGTCAAAATGCCGATAAAAGTATCAATAAAAGTATTGCCCGAAATGTTTTTCGTAATCAAAATAAACTTCAACGAAAATAAAATTTGCAGTTGAATTCCTCCGCTTAAATATTTTTGACAAAAACTGCTCGGTTAATTGAATTTTTTATAAAATATGTTATACTACTAGACAGTAAATCCTTGCGATGCAAGTTTTTACGACCGAAGCAGCACGAATTTGAAAGGAGATGATATATGTGATCGACAGTATCACGGCTGAAATTATAGCCCGAAAATATTACGAAGACATATATTCATATTGCCTCTCGCATTTGTGTTGCGACTGTGACGGTGCATCGGAAATCAGTCAGGAAGTGTTTTTGGTCTTTCAGGAAAAATGCGATACTCTTGAAAATTCGAACATAAAAGCGTGGTTATACAAAACCGCCAAAAACAAAATACATGAGCATTTCAGAAAAATCGAACAAAGCAAAAAGTTTGTTGAATTGGACGAAACTATGCTCACGGTCAGCGAAGAAGATTTATTTTCCGCTTTGGATGATTTCCTCACCGTCGACGATGAGGAAATTGAAAAATATAAAGCGGTTGTTTTAAAAGTTTTATCGGAAAACGAACGTCTGCTGTACGACAAAGTTTTTATCGAAAAGAAAAAATACAAAGAAATCGCCAAAGAAATGAATATAAGCGAAAAAGCGGTTAACTTAAGGGCTTTGCGGTTGCGAAATAAAATCAAAAGAACGGTAAATTTAATATTCACTTCCGCCGGTCAAATTATAATCGGCTTATTTTTTTAATACGGTAAGTGAAGTCTTTTCGCATTTTTGACATATTATTATGAAGCATCAAAACGCATTTCGGGAAAGGAGTGACTTTTGCAATGAACAACAAAATCGACAGCAAAGAAAAATTGATTGAATATCTTTCGCTGATACGTGACGCCGAAACAAAAAAACCGTTAAACGAAACAGATACCGACTTGATTGACGTTTGTGTCAAATTGCTGTTGGAATTGCAAGATAAAAAAGTTACTCTGACGCCGAAAAAAATCGAAGAAGCGATAAGTGCCTTGCATTTTACCGACACTCCCTCTGCAAAACAATTGCCAAAGAAGAACAAACGCAAAAAGCACCCGAAAAAGAAGTTTTTCCTTATAGCGGCTGTCATCACAACGGCGGTGACCGCTTGTGCAATCGGTTCCGGTGCTTTTGAACGCACGGCAACCGAAATGTTGAAGGAGCGTTTCGGCTCGGTTCAAAACGCCCCCGAAGATGTTGTTATACATGAAGATAATGTCGAATTCGGTCGGGGTTCGAACTCAAGAGTTTACGAATCTTTTGAAGATATGGCAAGAAACGAAGATGTTCATATACTCGTTCCCGCCGAACTTCCGAAAGGCACGGAACTCACAAGCATTCTTTTCGGTGAGTACTCCGGCAAGACGGAAATCAACATCTGTTTTAACGATGCTTCCCCTTCATGCACGGTGCTTTTGAATCAAAAATTGCCACCCGAAGTTTTGAAAAACGAATCCGTTACGGTAAACGGGTTCAAATGTTATGTTGAAGAACTGAAAGATATCGGCATTGTGCAAATTTATTTTTCTCATAACAACAATACTTACATCGCTTCACACACGAATAAACAAACTGTTTTTGAAATTATCGAAAAATTGGAGGAAGTACAATGAAAACAAAACGTTATTTAGCATTGATTTTAACTCTTGCCGTGCTTTTTGGTGTTGTTATAATGCCCGCTTCGGCAAGTTATGAACATTCCGAAGGAGAAATCGAAATTTTCATCGAAAACAACGATATTTCAGACGAAACAAAAGAACGTCTTATCGCTTACTATTCAACCCCCGAAAAAGAAGATGACGGCGTTGAAACTTGCGGTTTGACCTGCACACTTTTCGGACACAAACTCGAACAAAGCAGTACATACACAATAACACACAAAGCACGTGCGACGGCTCCCAGATGTTTGAAAAAGACATATTCATATGAAGCATGCACAAGATGTGATTACGAAAAATCCACGCTTGTCAGCAGCACTTATATTCACTGCTGTTCATAACAGATTGCGGGAGGACTCCGAAACGGATGCACCGTATAAAATAATTTCAACAAAAATATTTTGTCGAAAAACATGATTTTTAACATATTTTTAGAACATTTTTCACAGACGAAAAAATTGCACCGTTACCCTTGACATTCATATAAAACAGTTTTAAAATTCGTAGTGTAAAAATATTGATGCCGCTGATAAACAGAGGTTAAAAGGAGCGTTTAAAATGAAAAAAATCTACGAAGGCAAAACCAAAGACGTTTTCTCACTTGATAACGGCAATGTTATGCTTAAATTCAAGGATGATTGCACAGGTAAAGACGGCGTTTTCGATCCCGGTGAAAACAGCGTAGGCCTTACCATTGAAGGTATCGGCAAGGAAAACCTCAAAACTTCTATTTATTATTTCGATATGCTCAAAGAAGCGGGCATCAAAACGCATTATGTCAGTGCGGATGTCGAAAATGCCACAATGGAAGTCCTTCCCGGCAAGGTTTTCGGTCACGGTCTTGAAGTTATTTGCAGACTTGTCGCAACCGGCAGTTTCATTCGCAGATACGGTGAATACATCGAAGACGGCACCGTTCTTGACGGCGGTTACGTTGAATGCACTTTCAAAAACGATGCAAAGGGCGATCCCCTCGTCACAAGCGAAGGTCTTGCCGCTCTCGGAATTATGACCCCCGCTATGTTCGAAAGCATGAAAGAACAAACTCTTAAAATCACAAAAATCATCGCCGATGACCTCAAAACCATCGGACTTGACCTTTGGGATATCAAATTCGAGTTCGGCTACAATAACGACGAGGTTATTCTTATCGACGAAATCGCTTCCGGTAATATGAGAGTTTATAAGGGCGACAAAATCGTTGAACCCGTTGAACTCACAAAACTCATTTTAAACAGATAATTCTATCTAAGACGATTACCCCCCTTTTTAATTGAATCTCCTTTTCGATTGAATATGTGTTTTCAACCGAATCCCCTTTCGATTGAAAGTACGGTTTCAACTGAATAACAACCGAAGGCTGTAAAAACGCAAGTTTTTACAGCCTTGTTTTTTTGCTCGGCTCCTCCGGTTCTGCATCTTTTCCCTCTACAGCCCTAAAAAGAACGCTTCAGCAAGAATAAAATAAGATAAAAATAAAAAGCACCACGTAAAAGAGTGGTGCAAAAATAATAACCTCCAAGTATAACAGATGCGGTTTGGTAACCGCATTACTAAAAACAAGTAAGAATTCGGATAATTACCGTTCGACAACTTGCGATTTTACCATTGACACGAACAACAGCAACTCATACCATTTTATATACGCCGTATGCTTTTTGACCATATGAAACACGGCAGAGAACGAGTCCCTGCCGTGTGAGGTCGGTTTATTCGCCAATTCTACCTTCTGCATAATCGATATTCATATTGACGCTCCTAACATACTCTTCATAATCAACCCATTTTCGTACATGCTCGCTTTTTACATCCCCTATTATTTACGCAAGCCCTTTGCAATTGCAATTAAGTTGTCCAATTGGTCGTCACTTAACCCCCTTGCAATGGTATACAGTTCGGTTGCCTTTGAAGGATTCTTTGCTTCGGTATCAAAGAAATCACTTGGCGATATTCCGAGATATTCACAAATATATAATATGCCTTGAAGTGATGGTTTTGATTTACCGCTTTCTATGTTATTTATATAACCGGGGTTTTGTCCCATAGACAAACTCATATCACGGGCAGATACCCCCTTTTCATCTCTAAGTCTCGCTAAACGCAAAGCAAAATCCTGCTCAGTCATTCTTGATCACCGCCTTTTATTGTATTTTAACCCATAAAATTATAAATTTCATTTGTTTGCAGGCGGTATATCTGTTGATTCATTGGTTGTTGGATGCTATAATTGTTGTAGATAATTGTTTTCAGATAACAGACAAAGTGACCCTGCGTGTTTTTTACAGGACACATTTTGCAACGAAATCTCACAACTGTTGAAAAAACGTAGACGGTATTGCACGATCAATACGAATCAACAATAATTTGTCGTACTTAAAGTGGCTGAAAAACAAAAAAACAGATGCCAAATGCACCTGCTGAACATCTTGTTATTTCGTAGAGTATTCGCCTTGACGATGGAGAATTTTATCGAAATTACAGTTATAATTATACTTAGTGTTGTCGGATTTGTCAAGTTATTAAAAATAATTTGCAGAAAAAAGCGAGACATCTTGTATTTTTGCATTGTTATGCAATTTTTGAGGGCAAAATCACGGTATTGGAACCTCTATTGTCAGTCACAATGTCCGTCAACCGAATAAAATGAAAGGGTGAGCAAAATGGCAAGGACAGGTGAAAACATATATAAGAGAAAGGACGGAAGATGGGAGGGCAGATATATTACATCCTATGACGGCAACGGGAAAGCAAAATATAAATATCTTTATGCAAAAACATATGCAGATGTCAAAAGCAAATTGACAAAAGCTCGGCACGAAACATCTTCCGTTTCAATTACCGAAAAGAGTAATGATAGAGAAGCGTATGAGTTTTGGTTATCCGAATGGTTAAAAACAAAAAAACTGAGTGTTAAAGAATCAACTTACGTTAGATACCAAAATTCAATTAAAAATCATATCAATCCAGCGCTCGGCAAATACCCAATTAACAAAATAAGCACAGCACTGATTGAAAACTTTGTGTTTAATAAACTCAACAACGGCAGATTAGACGGCAAAGGCGGTTTATCCGCAAAAACCACATCGGACATTTTGGCGATAATAAAGGAGTCTTTCAAACATGCACAAAGTTTGGGAGTATTTACGATATGCTGTTTCGACCGAATTTCATTTAAGAAGGGTTATCACGAAATGAGGGTATTGAGTGTATACGAGCAGAAGCGCTTAATTTCCGTGCTATTTAATGACATTGATAATTACAAGTTGGGTGTGTTCATTTGTCTATATACGGGAATACGAATCGGGGAATTGTGTGCTTTGAAATGGAATAATATCTCATTTAATGAAAAAACGTTAAAGATTGAACACACTATGCAAAGGCTTCAAGGTGAAGATCCTGACGCATTGTGCAAGACAAAAATTATTATTACCGAGCCCAAAAGCAACGCCGCTCTACGAACAATACCGTTACCTGATTTCGTTCTTGAAACGCTGAAGCCGTTCGTTGGAGCACCGAATACTTATGTTCTTTCAGGCGAATGCAAATCAGTTATTGAACCTCGAACAATGCAGAACCGATTTAAGAAATACTTGTGCGAAGGGAAGATTGAAAATGCAAATTTTCATTCACTCCGACACACTTTTGCGACAAGATGCGTCGAAGCAGGATTCGATGTAAAAACACTGAGTGAGATATTGGGCCACTCAAGTGTGAAAATTACGCTTGACAGATATGTTCATTCTTCAATGCAATTGAAACGGAATAATATGGAAAAATTATCTCTTTCTCTTTGAACAATAAACTTTATTCGCCGTCAAAAATGCAGTCACACGAAGCGGAATAATCCTTGTAGCATCAAGGTTTCTTCCGCTTTTGCTCGTCAAGGCGAATACTCTACGAAAATCTTGTATTGCCTATAAAATTCTTATGTCGGTAGTAATATTATTACTATAAATTTATTAAAATGCGGAGGTCTTTAATTATGGAAGAAAATGTCAAAACAAACGAAGAATTTGTCGAAAGCGGTAATATCGGTACAGTTGTTACCGAAGATGTCGTTTCAGACAAAAGCAAAGGATTGGCAGCGGTTTTATGCTTTTTCCTTGGTGTATTAGGCATCCATCGTTTCTATCTTGGGAAGGGTGGCACAGGCTTTTTAATGCTTTTACTTACAATTGTCGGCGGTATTACAACAGGTCTTATTGTCGGTTGGTTCATTATCGGTATTGTTGGACTTTGGGAATTCATAGATTTCTTTAGAATTCTCTTTGGAGCAATGAAAGACGGCAGTGGCAAAAAAGTAAAATAAAATCCCATAGTTTTTTATTGTAAACGTGTAGTTGAACTCGAGAGAAAATTCAAGGAGTACGACTACACTTTTTTTAATATACTAAGGAGGACTTTTAATGACCTCAAACGAAAAAATCATACAGCAAATAAATGCGGCAGATGAATTTATTAACAAAAAGTACCTTTTAAAATTAGAGGATTATCAAGTTATCGGTTTGACCGAATACGAAAAGAGATATAATCTAATACGCTTATGGAAGTTAAAAAAAATTGTCTTCGATAAGAAAGAAAACATAAATGAAAAATTGATTAGTGTTTTCGCCTCCGTTTCGCCTTTTTGTAAAAATCTTGTTTATATTATAAAGGGAAGCAAGGCGTTTGTGGAAATATATATCGGTATCAAGGCCTCTCAACTCGGCAGTGCTAATATTGCCGGAGAAATCTTGCATGATTCTATCACAGGAAATTTCCCCGGAAGCAAATTAGAAACAGTTGCAATCAACAATATATCTTCAATATTTCAAGCTGATTCAAATAACAACGACAACATTGTTTACACAAACATCTCGCCTTCGGAAAGGCAGGCAAAAGACGGCTTCGTTCAGGGTTTGGAAAAATTCATCGACACGATGAGAGGTTTAGAATATACGTGTGAAATCATTGCATCTCCCGTGAATGAAATTGCTTATGACAAAAGAATGAACGGCTTAGAAAACTTATATACAGCACTCTCACCTTATGCAAAAACAGTACGTTCTCATGGCACAAACGAAGGCACAACCGTAACAAACGGAATTAACGAAAGCATGTCAAAGACTATTTCCGATGGCATTTCAAAAGCCATTGGAACAACAGAAAGTTATACTCACGGAAACAACAGTGGGTTTAACATAGGCGGAAATATGCTTTTACATTTCGGTTCAACGAAAGGAACTTCCGAAGGATGGAGTTCGGCTGCAAACAAAACAGATACCGATACTCACAGCATTTCGCAAACAGACACATTCGGTAGACAAAGTTCAACATCTCAAACGAAAGGTGAAACCGACAGTTTAACAACAGAATACCATAATAAATCTATAGACAACCTGTTGCAAAAACTTAACAAACATATATCTGTTATGGAAACAGGTGCATCCTATGGAATGTGGGAGTTTTCATCATTCTTTATATCCAAGGACAAAAAAACTGCAGCTATTGCAGCCAGTTCGCTTCGCTCAATACTTATGGGTGAAAATACCGGTATAGAAAAATCCGATTTCAGTATTTTTACTTCTTTAAATCCCAACACGAAAGTCATTGCGGAAAACCTTTGTTATTGCGAACACCCAAAATTTTTAATACCGTCACTTAGCGATAATGAAGAAATAAATTCAACCGCCAATGCTGTAATTCCTACTTCTTATATCAGTGGCAAAGATATACCGTTGATTTTCAATTTTCCTCGCAGGTCTGTACCGGGCGTAATTGTTTCCGAAACCGCTGAGTTCGGCAGGAACATATACACTACTCGCAATGACAATCATCGCTATATCGATATCGGGTGTCTTTATCATATGGGACAAAAAGAAAAAGAACGAACAATGATCGATATTGACAGTTTAAC
The DNA here is from genome assembly GCA_964408605.1 of uncultured Eubacteriales bacterium. GTDB lineage: Bacteria > Bacillota > Clostridia > Oscillospirales > Acutalibacteraceae > DTU089. Next base: position 8,497 of record CAYPAB010000031.1, on the reverse strand, counting down.
CTCACACTGTTTTGTAACAGGTTCAACAGGTAGTGGTAAATCAAACACAATTTACACCTTGATTGAAAATGTTTCCTGCAGCGATTATGATGTGCCGTTTCTTGTGATCGAACCCGCAAAAGGAGAATACAGAAATCAATTCAGGAATATCCCCGGAATTAATCTTTTCACTACGAATCCGCAAATCGATAGAATGTTGAAAATCAACCCATTTATTTTCAATCCCGAAATCCATGTTTTGGAACATTTAGACAGATTAGTAGAAATATTTAACGGATGTTGGGAAATGTATGCGGCGATGCCGGCAATTTTAAAAGATGCAATGGAGCAAGCTTATGTTAGCAAGGGGTGGGATTTATTAAATTCACAATATATTGGACAAGGAACACCGATTTATCCCACATTTTCGGATGTTCTTAATGAGTTACCCAAAATCATAAACAATTCAAATTATTCATCCGATACAAAAGGTGATTATATCGGTGCCCTAGTGACAAGGGTCAACTCTATGACCAACGGCATATACGGTCAGATTTTTTGCAATGACTTCAATATCGAGGATTCTGTTTTGTTTGATGAAAAAACAATTATTGATTTAAGCAGAGTAGGTTCCTCAGAAACCAAATCTCTCATTATGGGTATAATCATTTTGAAACTTTCCGAATACAGAATGGCAAATTCTACAGAGAGTAACAGCAGACTTAAACACTTGACCATACTTGAAGAAGCACACAACATTTTAAAGAACCCCAAAAATCTTCAAAGTTCCGCGGGAAACAATGTCGTTGCAAAATCCGTTGAAATGATTGTTAACAGCATTGCGGAAATGCGTACATACGGTGAAGGTTTTATTATTGTAGATCAATCCCCCACTTCCGTTGATATTGCAGCAATCAAAAACACAAACACAAAAATCATTATGCGTTTACCCGAAAAAGAAGATTGTAAATTAGCGGGACACGCAATTTCATTAACGGAAAATCAAGTTAATGAACTTTCAAAACTTGAAACGGGTATTGCAGTGGTTATGCAAAACAATTGGGAACAAGCGGTTTTATCAAAAATTGATAGGGCTGAAAACTTGTATTTCGATTTTGGAAAGAAAGTGCCCTTAAACAATATTTGTCGCTTAAAAAGTCTGGTCGTTACAGAACTTATTAAACAGTACATCATTTCCGATGAACACAATGTGGAGTTGCTCCTTAAACATATTGAAAACTTCGATATTCCTCAATGTAAAAAAATCGAATTTTCATATTTGATTAAGAATTTATGTGCTGTTTTGGACAAACAATTCGATAGCGTACTTTTAGGCAGAACATTACTAAAATTCATCGGATGTGATAACGCTTTTAAGGTTTCGGAAAAACATCTGACATATGCTACGGACAGTTCCGGAAATTATACAGATAATTTTACGAAAGACTCCATCTATCAATGGAAAGAAAGCATCAACAATGCGTTATGCCATTATATTGATGCCGATGATGAGTATATCGAAATTGCGTGTCAATATATTATTCATTCAAAAAAATTTGAAAACAATACATTAGATTACAGAATATTGTATAAACAATTGTATTAAGCGAGGCAAAACAAATGAATATAGTTAAACTTACGCAATCAAAAATAAGTCCGACAATAAAAGCTGAAATTAACGGCGAAAACGTGAGCAACTTTAGTGATTTAACAACAACTCTTCAAGCACCGTTTTTGGATGTAGCAGGCCGAATTATCTCTCAGTTGGATGTAGAAATATATGATGAATATCAAATTGTTTTCAGCGGTTACTTTTTTCAATACAAAGTGCTTAGCGATTATGCCGAAAAATCGCCCTATTGTAAAAATGTAATTTATGATGAAGTGGTTTCTATTTACACGGAAAATGAGACGGAACAGATTTTTTCTGCGATGTGTAACAACCACAATTTATCTGTAAAGCCTATAAGAAAACATTTTTCCGTGTACTCGACAATTAGTTTGCCGACCTTTGAAAACACTGTTACGGAAACTTCGGTAACCGAAGCGGAGATATGCATTTTTGAAAACGCCGACCGGATACCGAACGCAGAAACGAAATTTGTTTTATTGTCAGGGAAAACTGTTGAGTTTTTATCAATCAGCGGTAAAAGAGCGATTCAAATACCACAAAGTTTATTGCCGGACTTCTTCGCCTTTTATTACTCATACAATTATCATATTAATTATATCTCCGAGTGTAAAAATGCATTGAGTTTTGTAAAACTCAACGCAAAGGAAGAAAAGCAAATTAATGCGATATTGAATAACACACCGGATTATTTCGTTGCCGATATTCCCACCGTGATTGACGATACTGATTGTATCAACTTTGATTTTGAAAGTTATCCTAAAGATAATTATCACATATTTTGTAATTCCCCTTACATATTAAGTTTATCAAATAATACAATTAAGCCTCTGTCATCGGGAAAGACCGACATCATTATAAAAGATGAAAGCAACAATGTTGTTTTTTCGCAAGAAATAGAGGTAATCAGCCATCAATATGTTTCGGAAATCCGCATAGTTCCTTACTTCTCCGAATTGAAAATTAACGAAAAAAACAAAATTGATGTTATTACTCTTCCGCAATCTGCTGAAGATTCAAAAGAAATATTATATACATCTTCTGATGAAAACATTTTAACGATCGATAATGACGGTAATATCTTTGCTTTAAATTCGGGCAAGGTAACTATTACCGTATCCTGTAAAAAAGCAAAAACATCTATTGATGTTACGGTTATGCCAAATCTTGAGAAAATTTATTTTTCCGAAGATGTAATAAGTCTAAAAACCGGACACACAAAAATAATTGAATGCAATACCATTCCCGCCGATGCTTCGACCAATGGTTTTATATGGCAGTTTGACAATAATTCGATAGCATCAATTAACTACTCTACCGATGGTAAAAAATGCAAAATAACCGCAGCAACGCAAAAAGAAGGAAAAGGAAATTTACGTTGTTACGACCCGGAAACGGGTTTCAGCGCAGTTTGCCCGATAGATGTGTATGCAAGAGTTAAATTAAATTTAATCGAGAAATTATTGTATTTGCTTTCTGCAATAGGTTTTTTCTGTGTACCTGTTTTACTTATACCAATAGTTATAGATGTTATATTATTACTTAATTCAAAAGAAGAACAAAAGAAAAAGGTTTATATTTTCAACATAATTCTCAGCGTTATTTTAGGAATAGCGGGATTAATTATATATTTATAAAGGAGAAAAAATACTATGTCATTTTTTAAAAACAGAGAAGGACACGACGGTGAAAAAAACGAAGTAAAAACACCGAGAAATCAGATTTTACAAACACCCGAAACAAAAGCGGATAAAGCTAAATTGGAAAACAAAAAACCTGAAGACAATTCGAAAAATCACGAAAACGGGAATGGTTTTAAAGACAGATATAAGGTGGATACAGAAAAACTCCCACCAATAGAAAAAAAGAGCAACTCCGGTGATGGCTCCGCTTCAGGTTCCCCCAATAAGGGACAACGAGAACGGGAACGAGTTCGTGATACTGATATGGAGAGATAATAATGTCACATATTGGTAAATTTAATGATGCAGAAAGGAAATCAATCAATACAGAAAATCGCTCTAACAAAACCGAAGTTGCCCCTAAAGATAAAGAAAAACTTAACCACGCTTCTGATTTGAAAGACCGATATTCAAAGATGTCAGATAAAGATTTTGATAAGTATATAAAATCCTTAGACAGAGACACAGCACCAAACAATTTGATTGATGACGGAAAGGACAAAAAAAGAAACAATAGTCCATTGTTAATCAAGAAGACCATAAATATAATCCGGACGCGTGGGGCAACAGATCTTTAAAAAAAGGAGATAAATTATATAGCCTTGGTTCGGAAAACAAGGACGATACCCCGTATTATACTGACAAAAAGACCGTTGACAGTTATGGTTCACTCGATACAAATAAGTTAAAAAGCAAATTACAGATATCTGATCCGGATAACAAAAAGAATACGCTTAGAGAATATGACGTAAATAAAGATTTTGTTACGGGTGGTGGAAAAGCCAAAGAAAATGAACATTACGGTAAAGGCGGCGGGACTCAGTTCTTTATTAAGGATGACGATAAGAAGAATTTAAGTAGCGGAAGAAAGATATAAATACATTTGTTCTTGCTCAATCCAAGATGTTCTTTGTGCTTATAAAAAAGTTAATTTTGTTTTTGAATTTTAATTCAATCGTTTGACAAACACACACTCTTATTCAGTCAAAACGATTGTAAATATGCGATGCTGTATACTTAGGGGTTGATTCTTTTCTGCAGCCTTTCGGGACTGTTACGGTACGCCATCTTTTGTTATTACTAAAGTTTTTCATTATCCGACAAGATCGCAACATCATTGTTAAAGAGACAACACGAGGGGTTCTTACGGAACGGACTGTAAGAACCCCTAATATTTTAAAAGTTTATAAGGTTGTGTTCGGAACGCAGTTTTATTGAGCGTAGGCGTACAAGGGTACGTCAAGCGAGATAAAACAAGTTATGGGCACAAGATTATAAACTTTTGAGGTAGGAAATGCTCATTGAGGCGCATTCCATCGCCGTTTTACCCATTGAAGAATCGTCTTGCTCGACAACAAGCCATTGAGCGCCGGCGTTTTCAGCGGCGGAAATGATGCTTTTCCAATCCTGAACACCGCTGCCGACAGGTCTGAATTCAAATGTGCTTGCGGTTTCCTGTTCCTCGCCGTCAATTCCGATGAGTTTATAAAGTGCGCCGTTGCCTTTTGAACCGTGGAAATCCTTAAGATGAACAACAGGTGCTCTGCCGTTGTATTTTTCAATGTAAGATGCGGGGTTTTCACCGCCGACATTTACCCAACATGTATCGATTTCGGTTTTAAGAAGGTCGGCGGAAACCGAATCGTATAAAATGTCGAGAGCGTATTTGCCGTCGATTTTAAGAAACTCGAAATCGTGGTTATGATAAAGCAACTGAATACCCATTTTTTTTGCGACTTCGCCGATTTTACGAATACCTTTTACGGTATCTTCCCAACCGTCGGTACCGGGACGGCATTCTTCCGTAAGATAGGGAACGGCAACATATTTACAACCTAAATCGCTGTAATCTTTGAGGACTTCTTCGGGATTTTTAAGCATATCGTAATACGGAACGTGAGCGGAAACGGGAACGATGTCCAATTCGTCACAAATCTTTTTAACTTCGGAACCGCTTTTGCCGAAAAGACCGGCAAATTCAACACCGTCGTATCCGAGTTCTTTGACTTTCTTCACGGTGCCGTAAAAATCGTTTTGCATATCGTCACGAACGGAATAAAGTTGTATTGCTATAGGTAATTTCATGGTTATCTCTCCTTGCAATAATTATTTTGCAAGAACATATTACTCTAATTTGCAAAACAATTCAAGTGGCAATGCAACATTATTTAATTTCTTATTTATTGACAAGCGACAGAGAATAGTTGTATATTATCTTTATAAATAATTGAAATGAGGGATTCCTTATGAAATATATTGTTGTTCTGTACGACGGAATGGCTGACTATCCCGTTCCCGCTTTAAACGGAAAAACTCCTATGGAAGTCGCAAAAAAGCCTTTACTCGATAAACTCGCCTCCCACGGCGAAGTCGGGCTTGTAAAGACGGTTGCCGACGGCTTAAAACCGGGCAGTGACATTGCCAATATGAGCGTTCTCGGTTATAATCCGAAAGAGTGCTACACGGGTCGTTCACCGCTTGAGGCTGTAAGCATCGGTGTTGATATGCTTGACAGCGATATTATTTTCCGCTGTAACCTTGTCACGCTCTCCGACGGCGGCGAATATGAAAGCAAAACGATGGTCGACTACAGTGCCGGCGACATTTCCACCGAGGAAGCCACCGAAATAATAAAAAGCGTTGAAGAACACTTCGGCAATGATATTTTTAAATTTTACAGCGGTGTTGCCTACCGTCATTGCCTTGTTTGGCACAACGGCACACTTGAATCGGGGGCGCTCACTCCCCCTCACGATATTTCCGGAAAAGTTATCGGTGAATATCTTGCCGACAGCGACGGCACAAAAGATCTCATAAAAATGATGAAAGAAAGTTACGATTTCCTCAAAGATCATCCCGTAAACAAAAAAAGAGTTGCCGAAGGCAAACGCCCCGCAAACTCCATTTGGCTTTGGGGTGAGGGAACAAAACCGTCGCTTCCGAATTTCAAGGAAAAATACGGGCTTGACGGTGCCGTTATTTCCGCTGTCGATCTTCTTAAGGGTATAGCGAAATGCGCCGGTATGGAAGCACCAGAAGTTGAAGGTGCAACGGGCTACATCGACACAAACTTCGTCGGAAAAGCGGAATGTGCCGTAAAGGAACTTGAAACTAAGGATTTTGTTTACATACATCTTGAAGCACCCGACGAATGCGGTCACCGAAACGAACCCGAAAACAAGGTGAGGTCAATCGAACTTATCGATGAAAAAATCCTCGGCAAACTTTTGCCCGCACTCGAAAAATACGATGACTATAAAATCATGGTGCTTCCCGACCACCCGACACCCATAGTCACAATGACACACGCCGGCGATGCTGTACCGTTTATGATTTACCGAAAATCAAAAAGCAAGAACAACGGTATTGAATCCTTTACCGAACTTTCAGCCGAAAAAACCGGCTACCGCATCGACCCCGGCTACACTTTGATGGACAAATTCATAAAAGAATAACACAACGATATAAACAACAAAATAATTATATTTTTCAACGGGTCTTGCGGGCTGAACGCTTGTAAGACCCGTTTTTGTAACCGTGTTGCGTTAGGCTTCCGACACTTTCTCGTTTTATGCGGTCTGCACTTTTTTGCATTCCGTTTTTGTAATCGCTTCATTCATTTCTTATATAATATGACTGCGGAACCTCACCGACAATAATGGTTTCGACAAGAATTACAGTTTCGTCAACGCTTTCGTCTAAACGGCAAAATCCGACATAGGCATATGCCGACGCCTGAACATTCAAATAAATCGTATGGCGTGTTTGGTTTATTCCGGCACTTTCAAACTTAGACTCAACATCGGTAACGGCAAAACCGTAAATTGTTGCGGTAACGTTAATTTTAAACAGATCGCTGTCTAAAAACGAAATCCCCACCACCGCACTCAACGGCACGGGAATCTCGGTTTTATCAAATTTCGAAAGCCTGTCGGAACACTCGTCGGACAAATCCGCTTTATATCCGTTTATGTATGAACTGTTCAGCGTTACGGCGGCTATCGAACCGTCGGAATTTCTTTCGATATTGACCATATCACCGTATCTTACACCCAGATCATCGACAATTTCGTTCACCGCACGGTCAAGAACATTGGAAAGTGAGTTTTTCAAGGCATTTCCGCCTACGGTTTGAATTACGGGGCGTGTTTTTATATCGCATATTACACAGCAAATGCAAAATACAAGCATTACGGACACAATTCTGAACATTGCAATTTGCCTTTTCTTTTTAAAAACGAACCTTTTCGCCCTCACGGGCGGAGGTCTGTTAAGTCGGGGCTTAAAATAGAATTTTATCATAACTCTCACCGATATATTATATGAAATAATATAAAAAAAGACATTAGGTTTTCAAACCGCTGATGTTAAGCAACGGAGACATATCCGATACGGTTTTGAAAAACTATTTTTTTAAAAAAATACAAGTCTGCCGAAAAAAGGCAGGCTTGCAGTCTGATTGTACTGTTTAGTTCTTTATGATTTAAAAGTTTTTATTTATATCGGCAAGCACCTTTCGGCAACTCAGGTTATCCTTCTTGTCGCTTAGTTTACTTTGCATTGTGCGTAGCAATGAGCGGAAGCACTCTTTTTCCTTGGCGGAAAATACATCATCGATTTTTTCGTCTGCCGTCTTGAGGCAAGCAGATACTTCCGGCGCCAAAACCGACGCCTTTGGTGTTAATGAAATGATATTAACCCGATTATCGTCAGCATCCGCTTTTTGCAACAGAAGTCCGTTTTTAATCATTCTTTTGATAACGGTACTTATTGAGGCGGATGTGACCTGCAGAAATTCCTTAAGTTCCTTTTGTGTTGCTGTTTTATTCGGCATTTCGGCAAGTTTGCAAAGGATTAAAGCCTGTGTATAAGAAATATTTACGTTTTCGAGTTCTTTTGCCATATATCGCTCAAGAAAATTACGCATACAATAAATTTCTTGACTAAAACTTAAATTTTCACTCATAGCAATACCCCTTTGCAATTTTTATTATGATGCCTGTTCAAACTGGCTGTTGTAAAGTTCGGCGTAGAATCCGTCTTTTTCAAGTAGTTCTTCGTGTTTTCCGCTCTCAATAATGTCGCCATCCTTCATAACCAATATAAGATCGGAATTTTTGATGGTAGAAAGGCGGTGAGCGATGACAAACGATGTTCTGCCGTGCATAAGTTGATCCATAGCATTTTGAATTTGAATTTCGGTTCT
>CAYPAB010000030.1:0-21828 GCA_964408605.1 uncultured Eubacteriales bacterium | reverse complement strand
ACGCAAGTAATAGTTTGCGTGCAGTCGGTGAGTTAACACTGCCGAAGCGTATGAAGATACGTGAGTTTGCAGTGGTAACTCGACGAATGTGCGTGCTTACTCATTCAGTTATGATAAATAAGAGAGTGCGTGTAGTTGGTGAGATAGCGACCCCGACGCGTATGAAGATACGCAAGTTTATGTCGGCATCTCGACAAATACACGTGAAATATTACAATTACGATAACGCAAGTAATAGTTTGCGTGCAGTCGGTGAGTTAACACTGCCGAAGCGTATGAAGATACGCGAGTTCGCAGTGGTAACTCGACGAATGTGCGTGAAATATTACTTGTCGTTAACGGCTTCGATGCCGGGGAGAGCCTTCCCCTCCAAGAATTCAAGAGACGCACCGCCACCTGTGGAAATGTGAGTCATTTTTGAACCGAATCCGAGAGTGTTTACCGCCGCTGCGGAGTCACCGCCACCGATTATGGTTGTGGCATCGGTTTCAGCAAGTGATTTTGCAACCGCAATAGTACCTTTTGCGAGAATGGGGTTTTCGAAAACGCCCATGGGGCCGTTCCAAACAACCGTTTTGGCGGATTTGACCGCTTCGGCATAAAGTTCGGCTGTTTTGGGGCCGATGTCAAGGCTCATCATATCTGCGGGAATCTTGTCAGCATCGCAAGTGCGAACTTCGATTTCGGCATCGATGGGATCGGGGAAATCTTTTGTGATCGTAACATCGACGGGAAGAAGGATTTTAACGCCCTTTTCTTCGGCTTTTTTGAGCATATCTTTGCAATAATCGATTTTTGTTTCGTCAAGGAGAGATGTGCCTACGCTGTAACCTTTTGCCGCAAGGAATGTGTAAGCCATACCGCCGCCGATTATAAGAGTGTCGGCTTTGTTGAGAAGATTTTCGATAACGTTGAGTTTATCGGCGACTTTTGCACCGCCGAGAATTGTAACGAACGGTCTGCGAGGATCTTCAACGGCATTGCCGAGATATTTGAGTTCTTTGCCCATAAGGTAGCCGACTGCCGCTTCATCAACGAAAGAAGCAACACCGACGGTTGAACAGTGGGCTCTGTGAGCGGCGCCGAAAGCGTCGTTTACATAGATATCGCAAAGTGAAGCGAGTTCTTTTGAGAATGCTTCGCCGTTTTTGGTTTCTTCGGAACGGAAACGTGTGTTTTGAAGAAGAACTACATCGCCGTCGTTCATTTCGGCAACAGCTTTTTTCGCATTTTCACCGACAACAACATCATCTGCGGCAAAAACAACGTCTTTACCGAGAAGTTCGGAAAGCCTTTTTGCAACGGGTGCGAGAGACTCTTTTTCGTTGGGGCCGTTTTTAACTTTACCGAGGTGAGAGCAAAGAATAACTTTTGCGCCGTCATCAATAAGTTTTTTGATTGTAGGGAGTGCCGCCGTTATGCGGTTTTCGTCTGTGATGACGCCGTCTTTAAGCGGAACGTTAAAATCGCAACGAACGAGAACCTTTTTGCCTTTTGCGTTGATATCATCAACAGTTTTTTTGTTTAAAAGACCCATTTGTATAACTCCTTTATCTGTTAAAATTTTACCGAATACATTTTATACCAATTGCCGTTTTTTTTCAAGTACATTTAATATTTTTAGACCTATCATTTTTCACATTCTTTCGCACTACTTCAACGTTTTTTTGTTGTAAGGTGACGGAAACCGCCTTAAACGGACATCTTATTGCGAATTTCTTTTAATATTTTCTTTTCACGCCGAGAAACCTGCACTTGCGACATACCCAACTCTTTTGCCACAACCGTTTGTGTTTTCGACTTATAGTATCTCAGATCTATGATTTTTCGGTCGTTTTCGGAGAGGTCGGCAAGGCATTCGTCAAGGCACATTTTTTCGTCTATTCGTTCTTCCTCGCCTTCCACCGGGATATCAAACTGCCTGTCCGACTCATCTTCCGACACGGTTAGTGATATCACCGGTTGCGTTGCCAAAAGAAGTCTGCTTGTTTCACACACATCAAGCCCGACATATTCCGCCAATTCGGAAACTGTCGGTTCTCTGCCGTGTTCTTCGGAATAGCGTTCTTTTTGTTGCCACACCGCACGTGACTGCTCTTTTATGCTTCGGCTTACTTTTACGGCACCGCCGTCACGGAAAATGCGTTTTATTTCGCCGAGTATGGCGGGCACCGCATACGTTGAAAAAACGAAACCCAAAGTTTCGTCGAAACCGTCGACGGCTTTAACCAAACCTATGCAACCGGCTTGAAACAAATCGTCGTATTCGACGCCTCTGTTTTTAAATTTGCCCGCACAGGAATGAACAAGTCCGAGGTTGTTTTTTATCATTTTTTCCCGTTCGGTCATTGCACTTTACCCTTGATTTTTTTGTCCATTGTAACGGTTGTTCCCGAACCGACTTTCGAACGTACCCGCAGTTTATCGGAAAAACTTTCCATAACGGAAAAGCCGAGACCGGAACGGTCACCGCCGAGACTTGTGTATAAAGGTTCACGGGCTTTTGCGACGTCTTCTATACCGCAACCTTTATCCCTCACGCTGACACGGATAACGCCTTCTTCAAAAACGGTGCAAGTTATGTATATTTTGCCTATGGTGTTTCTGTAGGCGTGGACTATACAGTTGGTTACCGCTTCGCTGACGACCGTTTTTATATCGCCGAGTTCTTCAACAGTCATATCAAGTTGCGATGCAAATGAACCGACGGCAACTCTTGAAAAACTTTCGTTTACAGACCTGCTGTCGAACACCATTTTCAATTCGTTTATTTTTTTCATAATAATCTCCGTTCCGCCGTGAATTTCGGCACGGGTAAAATGCCGAAAACGATCACGGCTGTTTATTTTTTGCAAAAAGACGAAAAACACGCCGAAGTGCCGTCTTTCGCCGATATTTCGAAAACTCAGATTTCTTTTTTATTGATTTCCGCCAAGTTTTCAATACCGGACATTTTCATTATTTTGAAATCACGTTCGGCGAGGTTGTCCACCTTTAATTTTTTGCCTTTCGACGCTCCGAGTCGGTAACGTCCCATTACAAGTCCGACACCGGAACTGTCCATAAAGGTGACACCGCCGAAGTCGAGAACAATCGTTTTTACACTGTCGTTGAGTATTATCGCATTGTCGATGTTTTCTCTGATTTCGGGTGCGGTGTGGTGGTCGATTTCGCCTTTCAAGAATGCGTACAGTATGTTGCTTTTTGTTTTAAATGTAACAGGCATACGTTTTCCTCCGATGCTTATTTATTCACTTTATTTTACACGGCACGGGGCTGAAAATTTGTCGCATTGGGGCGATTTATTCAATAAATATGTAAAAATCACAAGGAATAAAAAACAAGAGGTCTTGCGGGTATTTTCCGACAAAACCTCTTGAAGCATTATGAAACGAAAAGCAAATTTGATGTTGTTGTATTATTTAATTTTAAGATATTCTCCGATTTTCCGTATATCGAATTTCGGTTCTATTATCGGTCGGGTCAAAGCAGTTACGGGTTTTGACACAAGCAGATAGCAAATCGCCACGCAAATGAGCAGATAAATCGCCTTGCTGAGCGGAGTGTCGAGTTCGAACGAATAATCGGGATTTAAGAATATATCTTTCGCAATGGCAACGGGCAGTGCGTGAAGCACGAATATATAGTTGCTTTTTTCACCCAACACGGCAAGCGGAGTTTTTCGACGCGGACAGATTACGAAAAACGAAGCACCTATCAAAATGCCGGCGAAAACAGTTGCCAGCCAAACCAAAACGGCATACTTAAACGGCAAATCGAATGCGAAACTGTAAAGTCTTGATGTGAACGCAAAAATCGAAACAGGCGATTCTTCGTGCCTGAGAGCCCACATACAGCAAGCGGCACCGCCGATTATCAAAACAGACGGAATTATTAAAAGTTTCCGTGTTCTTAATTTGGCGGCAAAATCCGAAGTACATATAAAGCCGATAACGAAAAACGGCAAAACAGATAAAGATTTTGACAGTTTGAAAATTTGTGCGTATGTGAAACAACCCGAAACAACACTCAGCAAAAGCGAGAGTATGAACGCCCTCAAAGGTTTTTTATCGGCCTTGACCCACACGCAAAACAAAAATGCAAACATCATTGCGGCGAAGTACCAAAGTTGATAAAGCGGGAAAAGGAACGAAAAAGATGTTCCGGTGCTGACATTATCCAAAGAAAGCGTTTTAACGGAAGTCGGAACGATAAATCGGATAAGGTAAACGAAAACTTGAGCGCACAAATACGGAACAAGCATTTTGTTTATAAACGAGGCGTAGTCTTTTTGGGCTACACGCCTTTTCATAAAATACCCCGAAACCATTGCGAATGCGGCCATATGGAATGTGTAAATGAAATTGTAAAGGAACGCCATCGTGGGATATTTTGCCGCGGCGGAGCCTACCATATGACCGACAACCACGCAGATTATCAAAAAGCCTTTTATGTTGTCGAACCATAAATCCCTGCCTTTTTCGTTAACGGCGAGAGAGGAAGCATTTTTCATAACAAACCTCCGTTCACTGAATGAAAATTAAATCCAATTAAATTAAATAATGTTATCTTTCTTGAGAAATTCTATAAGGCGCTCGGTGTTTTTGCCGTCGCAAAATTCAACGAGTTTTGAATATCTTTCTTTATATTCGTCTGTTTGCGGATTATCGTAATTCGATCTAACGGCTTGCGACAGACCGCACTCGGAATAAAAGAAATCGCCGAACACGTTGTTTTCGTTCAACATAAGTTTAGTCGAGGGGCCGTACTGTTCCATACAGTAATCTTTTTCTTCCCAATAAAAAATCACACGTGTTCCTCTGTAAAAGGCGTCGTACGCTATGGAGGAGTAATCGGTTATAAGCACCCTCGCCTGTTTTAAAACATCGTCGTATCTTGCGTTGAGAACGATTTTCCCCGCAACGTCGACGGAAGCCTTGCTCAACTCGTTTGCGATGAGCGGGTGCGGAAGAATAACGACTTTTTCTTTTAATGAGTCGGGCACGTTTTCATAAAGTTTCATAAGCATTTTGAAGTAACGTGTTTGAGAAAAATCGGAATGTGCCGTGTTTATTTCCCAAGGACGCCATGTCGGCATAATTACGATTTTGTCGGCATCGGCGTTCAAAACGTTTCGGTCGAACTTCGGAAGTCCGGAAATGTAAATATCTTCTTCAAGATGTTTGCCCAAAGTCACAAAATGTTCCGCTTCCGCTTCGGAAGACACAACGACCCTGTATTTGCCGTTTAACTGTTTGCGTTTGAAAACATCACGTGATTCGGAGTCCAAAGAGACCATATACATTACGCCGTGCTGTAAAAAGACGTAATTTATGTTTTTGCTTGCGACTTTAAAAAGCGCAAAAAAGTTGAATGTTTTTAAATCTATGGCGTGAGCAATCGCCTCGGTACCGATGAATGTTTTTGTTTTGAAAAAATAAAGATAATGTTTGAAAGAATATTTGTAAATAATATTTTTCCTGTATTTTTCGGGTATTCTGTCGATAAATTCATAATTCTTATCAACTATGAAATAGGCGTTTTTATAGCCCATATCGATAAGTTTCTCGAAAAGCACGGATGCACTTTCCTCATATTTTGAGGCATTCTTTTCATAAAGAATCACAAGTTTGCTTGCTTTTTCGGAACGCCACAAATATGAAAAGCCGAAAGCGAGCAACTGCTTAAATCTTTCACGGAAACTGTCGGTAACATTTACCGAACGAACATATACCATAAGTTCGTTTTCAAGCGACTGCCTGAAAATCGCCACGCTGTTTTCACTTTTGCAGATGTTCATAGGGCCCCTTAAACCGACGAACATTTTTCTTAATGGAGAAAAATAAGAAACGGGACAGCAAACGGAAAGCCCGTTATAACGCCAGCATAGTTCAACGGGCGTTTTCGACGGGAGATGAAGCAAATCTTCAACCGCCACCTCCAATGAATAAAAGCCCTTGAAGAAACGTGATTTTTCGGTTTTTGCGTAAAAATGCGGTTTGTATTCTTTGTCGCCTATTACAACCGAGCATTCGGAAAGAGCGATATCAACAGGTGTTTTGATCGAGAATTTTGAAAAAATCTTCAGTTTATTGCCTCGGTTGTAATACAAAGGCAACTTGTTGTTCATTCGAGAACACAATTTGAACAAAGCGATTTTTTCGTTTTCGTCTTCGCACGAAAGTGCATCACGGTTTTCCGCTTCGCTGTTGTCGATACATTTAAATTTCGGTTCCGTTTCGAGTTTTCGTGCGGTACGGCTTGTTTTCCCGCAGTAAAAACCGCTGTGACGGACAAAATATTTTTCGCCTTTGAATGCGGAAAGAATCCCCGCCGAAATACCGCTGTTACGTGTAAAATCAATAACGGCGGTCGGGTCGATTTGCGGAAACAAACGCTCGTTTTCACGTTTGAAAAATCCACGTAAAGTTTTTGTCGCAACACCCGAAAACGCAAAGAAAATATATGCGAAAAGTTCTTTCGGCGTAAATTGATACGCAGTCAAAATACCGTAAACGCTTACGTTTTCGCCGAGATTTTCGAGTGCTTCTTTTTTATCGCCGGTCAAGGCACGTCGGTAAGCAACAACATATTTGCCGTCGGGATTTTTGTTGACGAGTGACTTCAGCACACCGCAACAGTTACCCGACAGATTTCCGCCGTAAACGAATGTTACGCCGTCGTTTGAGGTGATGTTTTTTCGCTTTTCAAAAACATCGCTCTCGCCTTTTACCAACAGTTCAAAAAGGTTCTCGCAAGTTTTCAAAGAACCGTTCGGACAATATTCGGCAATAAAATCCGAATAATCTTCCGTTTCGCTTTCGAAAAGTTCAACGGCTTTTCGGGGCGTATCGACAATCGGGAACGGCAAATTTTCGAACGGCATATAAAGACCGTGACCGTCAAGATATTCGTCTTTATCGTAGGCAAAAAGAATGATTTTTTTGTGCGTTACGGCAAAGTCGAAAAAGACGCTCGAATAATCCGTCACAAGACCGTCACAAGCATTAAGGACTTCGTATGTTTCGTATTCCGTCGGGAAATAAGATATATGCTTATATTTTTTGCAATCTATTTCGGAAGAAAGAAGAAAATGAAGATTCACAAGAAGAACTTGTGATGAATCAAGAAGCGAATCGAACGCATCGAGTATTTCTTCCGTTTTTTTAAGTTGCCGTTCTTTTTGTTTTGGGGTGTCGGCATCACGCCATGTGGGCATATAGGCGAAAACCCGTTTGCCTTTTAAACCGATTTTTTCTTTCATAATTTCGCCGGAAACGGAATCGTAAAAAACCGCATTACGCGGATAATTGCCGATAACGGCGGTGTTTTTGAAAAGAGGTGCCAAGTCGTAATCTTTCATAAAGACTTTTTCGGTATATTCGTTCGGAAAAAGCGCATAATCGCACGAAAGATAGTTCTTTTGGACATTGGCAAGCGAGCTGAGGCTCGCTTTGTTCGATTTACCCAATGTTTTCAACGGTGTTCCGTGCCATGTATTGAGATAAACTTGCTCTTTGCGTTTGTTAAAATACGGCGGAAAAGTGTTATCGGTGATCAAATACTTCGCCGTGGCAAGATATTTAAGGTAAGGTTTCGAATCACGCACAACAACGGTGACGTTATTGTAGCCGTAAAACGCCAACCTTGATTTTGCCTTTTCAAGTGTTGCATCGGTCACCGTAAAAACAGTTTTATAATCCGCCCAACGAGGATTTTCACACAGTTCTTTAAGCATGGCAAACGCATTGCCGTTAATGTTGGAACCCTGACCGCCCTCCAGAAGCACGGTTTTTGCGTCAATAGGCAAATCACAGTAAGCGATATACTTCGGCTTACTGCTTGATTTGACCTTTTTAACTGTGTTCAAAACTTTTTTTAACATGGCACCGCCACCTTTTTAAGTAATAAAAAGAAATTATGTGTGCGGTACTTGATCTACACCTTCAACGGTTTCCTGCAGTTGAAGGTCATTTTTTATTTGAGTTGTGGAAACGCCGGGTGTTCTTTCAAGAAAAACAACTTCGCAATAATCTTTAAGATAGTCGAATTTGTCGCTACCCGCCCAATCGGAACCCATAACGCAAACGTCTATTTTATAATCTTTAATATCCTGAATTTTCTGTTCCCAATTGTTTTCGGGGATAACAAGGTCAACGTACCTTATTGCTTCAAGCATTTTTTTGCGTGTTTCGTAACTGTGATAAGCCTTTTTGCCTTTTGTTGCGTTAAACTCATCGGTTGAAAGAGCAACTACAAGATAATCGCCCATTTCCTTCGCACGCTGAAGAATGCGGATATGGCCGTAATGCAATAAATCGAATGTGCCGTAAGTTAAAATTCTTTTCATAATAAAACCTCGTTCATTTTTTTAATAAGGAACATATAAACTTCGCCATACGCTCCGTATTGTTTTTGCCTTTATTTTCAACAAACTTTTCGCAAAAATGCGAAAGCGTGTCAAAATCGTAGTTGTCACCGCCCACTGCGACCGTTAATTCCTCGGCGGACTCAAAACAGCACAGAGGCATTTCATGTTTAACATCCACATTAAGACCGTGCTCTTGTTTGTAGATGCCGTAATCGGGAATATAAAAATACAAAGGTTTGCCCAAAAGTGACGCTTCGAAAGCACAGGCGGAATAGTCGGTGATGATAATATCGGCGATTTTCATTAAATCACGGCTGATAAAATCACCGTTGAATTTATACATACCGTTTTCGGCTGTTTTACTGAGCGGATGTGCCGAAACAACAAGTTTATAACCGTCGCACCCGTGAAAAGCACGGTAAATATACTCGGCGTAAACTTCGTCGTTCTCTCTGAATGTTGGAATATACGCAACAATTTTTTTGCCCTTGTATTCGGGATTGAGTTTTAAAAACTCATCACGACGGCTGTTGCCGTCAAGAAGAACGTCAACTCTCGGTAAAGAAAGTATTTTGATGTTACCGTTTTCGCAACCGAAAGCCTCACGGTAAAACTCGGCGGTTTTTTTTGAAGGTGCGATAACATAATCGTAATTTTCGTGCATATGCATGGCACGGCTCACGCCGAGATCACGACCGCCCGCCTTACCGGCTGACTGCAAACCGAACATTTTGACAGCGCCCAAAGCGTGCCATATTTGAACCGTTGCAAGGCTTTTTTTGTGTTTAAGGCAGGAAATCGGAACGGAATATGTGTCGATAATCGCAACTTTCGATGTTGCAAGTTCAAACATATCGCCGAATATAGAGAAAACGTATGAAATTGACAGCGCACTTTCATCTTTCAGCCTGCGCAACCTGAATACCTGTTCCGTTTGCGGTGAAATTTCACGTATTGCTTTTTCGAGCATAAGCATATCCGGTGACTTTTCATCGGACTGACGGGAAAGCCACACGATTTTGTCTTTCGTTTTAAAAAGTTTCATTGGTGCATAAATTATTCCGATAAGCAGAACAAACACCTTAATAATAAACAACTTCATAATCGCACCGAATTATTAAATAACATAATTTTACATTTTCATTTTAGACGAAAGCCCGATGTTTGTCAAGAAGATAAAAAACGGCGTTTTTTCAAGGGGTACGGCAAAACAACAGTCACAAAACATAAAACCGATTTGAAAAACGCTTTTCCAAATCGGTTTTTGCTTTAAAGTTATTGTCCGTTGCCGGTCATTTTTTCCTGTTTGACTTTGTGATCAATAACATGGCGTGATGCCAACTCGCTTATTATATCATCGATTGAAATTCCCATCTCGGTCATAAGAACGATAACATGATACACAAGGTCGGAAATTTCATAGACTGTTTCGGCTTTGTCGTTCGCTTTTGCGGCGATTATAACCTCGGTGGATTCTTCGCCGACTTTTTTCAGTATTTTGTCTATACCCTTTTCAAAAAGGTATGTTGTATAAGAGCCTTCTTTGGGATTGATTTTTCGGTCTTCAAGCATTGCTGCAAGGTTTTTTACGGAAAACTCCTCGCCGACTTCCTCATTTTCAAACACTTTGTTGAAAAAGCAGGTATCATTCCCCGTGTGGCAGGCGGGCCCGTCTTTTTTAACACGCACGGTCAATGCATCCATATCGCAATCGGCGGTTATGCCGACGATGTGCTGATAATTACCGCTGGTTTCACCTTTAAGCCACAACTCCCCTCGTGAGCGACTCCAAAAACAAGTGAGTTTCTTTTCAAGCGAAATATTCAAACTCTCTTTGTTCATATAAGCAAGAGTCAACACATCGCCCGTTTCATCGTCAACAACAATTGCGGGGATAAGCCCTTTTTCGTCAAATTTAAGTTTCTCAATATCAAACATACTTATAACCTCACAGTAATACCGTTTTCTTTTAATGTTTTCTTCAAATCATCTATTTTCACTTCACCGTAGTGAAAAACCGATGCGGCGAGACCGGCGCTGACTTTCGGAACACTGCGGAACAAATCCGTAAAATCGTTTATGCTTCCCGCACCGCCCGATGCGATAACGGGCACATTCACAATTTCGCACACCGCTTGCAACAGTTCCGTATCGAATCCTTTTTTTACGCCGTCGGTGTCAATGGAATTGACGACAATTTCACCGGCACCGTTGTCGACACCTTGTTTTATCCACTCAAGAGCATCAAGACCCGTGTTCTCCCTGCCACCTTTTGCGAACACACAAAACTTACCGTCGACCCTTTTAATATCAACCGAAAGCACAACACATTGGTTGCCGTATTTCGATGCCGCCTCCCGTATTAAATCGGGATTTTTTATTGCACCGGAATTGACGCTGACTTTATCCGCACCGCATTTTAAAACTCTGTCAAAATCGTCGACGGTATTTATGCCGCCGCCGACCGTCAACGGAATAAAAACATTGGATGCTGTTTTTGTTAAAATATCCGTAAATATTTTTCTGCCGTCGGATGATGCGGTTATGTCGTAAAACACAAGTTCGTCGGCACCGTGAGAACTGTAATACTCCGCAAGTTCCACCGGCGAAGAAATCTCGTTGAGGTTTTCGAAATTTGTGCCTTTTACAACAGTTCCGTTTCGCACATCAAGGCACGGAATAATTCTTTTTGTTATCATTTCACAACCTCCAACGCCTCGTCGATTTTGACAGCACCCGTGTAATACGCCTTGCCTATAATGGCGCCGTAAAGGTTCATTTCGTTAAGTGCTTTTATGTCATCAAGCGAGGAAACACCGCCCGATGCGATAATGTTAACATTGAATTTTTCCGACAGTTCCTTATAAAGTGCCCTGTTTGTGCCCTGCATTGCACCGTCTTTTGAAACATCCGTGCATATAACGGTCGAAACGCCGATTTTTTCGAGTTTTTCAAAAAATTCGTTTGCTCCGTATTCAGACTTTTCGAGCCAGCCTTTAATTGCGACCTTGCCGTCTTTTATGTCGACACCGACCGCAATTTTTTCGCCGTAAAGTGCTACGCTTTCCTTTAAAAAATCTTCATCCGTTACCGCCGCCGTGCCGAGGATAACACGTTTAACGCCCGCATCAAGGTAAGTTTTGACGGTTTCTTTCGAACGTATACCGCCACCGACCTCGACATTAAGCGAAGTGTTTTCGACAATGCTTTTAACAATTTCGATGTTGGGTGTTCCGCCGTCACGTGCGCCTTCAAGGTCAACCGTGTGAATTTCGGTTGCTCCGAGTTTTTCAAACTCTTTTGCCGTTTCCAACGGATTTTCGGAATAAACGGTAAGGTTGTTGTAATCCCCTCTTAAAAGGCGTACCGCCTTACCTTCATATAAATCTATTGCGGGAAAAATTTTCATTTTACTCTCCGATTTCACAAAATGCTTTTAATATTTTAATACCGACATCACCGCTTTTTTCGGGATGAAACTGACAACCGAAAATATTGCCTTTTTCCACCGTCGCCGTAACGTGAATACCGTATTCGGCAGTTGCCGTGACACTGTCATCGCAACCGTCGGCATAAAAAGAATGCACGAAATAAACACAATCTCCGTTGTTTATATATTTCAAAAGTCTGCTTTCTTTTTTTATCTCCAAACCGTTCCAACCGATGTGAGGGATGTTAAGGTTTTCGGGAATTTTGCCCTCAAGCGGAACAATTTTACCTTTTATAAGCCCCAAGCCGTCATATTCGCCGTATTCGTAACCTTTTTCAAAAAGAAGTTGCATACCGAGGCAAATGCCCAAAAACGGTTTTCCGCTTTCGGCTTCCGACTTTATCAACTCAACAAGCCCCTTATCGTTAAGTTTACGCACGGCATCACCGAATGCGCCGACCCCCGGAAGAATTATCCGTGAGGCATTTTTTATAGTTTCGGGGTCATCGGTAACAACCGCTTCGCAGCCGATTTTTTCAAGCGAGCATCCCAAAGAAAAAAGATTTCCGACTCCGTAATCTATAATCGCAAGCATTATAACACTCCTTTTGTCGACGGTATTTCGTCTTTTGCCTTTTCATCAATCTCGACAGCCTTTTTGAGTGTTCTCGCCAAAGATTTGAACGTGCCTTCGATTATATGGTGGCTGTTTACACCGTCAAGTCGGCGTACATGCAAAGTTATGCCGGCGTTAAAAACGAATGCGATAAGAAATTCCCTCAAAAGTTCCGTATCGAAATCACCGACCGTCGGTGCGGGAATTTTCATTCTGTATTTAAGATAAGGTCTGCCGGATATATCGACCGCCGTAAGTATGAGTGCTTCGTCCATCGGCAAAATCGTACTGCCGTAACGCTTGATTCCACGTTTGTCGGCAAGAGCATTTTTAAATGCCGTTCCGAGTGCGATTCCGATATCCTCCGTTGTGTGGTGGCCGTCAACTTCAAGATCACCGTCGCATTTCACAACAAGGTCAAACCGTGAATGTTTGGCAAAAAGCGTGAGCATATGGTCAAGAAAGCCGATTCCGGTGTTAATTGCACTCGTTCCGCTTCCGTCAAGACAGATTTTAACGTATACATCGGTTTCCGCTGTTTTTCTTGAAATTTCAGAAGTACGCATTCATTTCCCCTCCATAATTTCTTTGACTTTTTCCGTAAAGACACGCATTTGATCATTTGTGCCGATGGTAATTCTGTTGAAATTCTTTATTCTTTCCGCTGAAAAATGACGCACAAGTACGCCTTTTTCTTTAAGTTTCAAATACAGTTCTTCACCGCTTATATCAGGCGATTGAGCAAACAAAAAGTTTGCCTTTGACGGCAACACGGAAAATCCGAGTTTTTCAAGTTCCGTTTTTGTGTATTCCCTTGCCGACTCGATTTTTTTGCAATTGTCGTCGTAATAATCTTGTGCATCCAAAGAAACAGCGCCCGCAACCAAAGTCAAACGGTTTATGTTATACGGGTTTGTTGAGTATTTAAGTTTATTCAAATCCTCGATAATCTCTTTTCCCGCTATTGCGAACCCCAAACGAGCGCCCGCCATTGAGCGTGACTTCGAAAATGTTTGCACAACAAGAAGATTGTCGTATTTTTCGACAAGTTCCACAGCACTTTGAGCCCCGAAATCGACATACGCTTCATCTATGACAACAACATTTTGAGGGTTGGACTTAACGATTTTTTCAATTTCGGTTAAACTCAAATCAAGCCCCGTCGGTGCGTTCGGGTTTGCGATAAACACGCCTCCGTCAAGACCGCAAAATTTATCGGCATCAATGCTGAAATCTTCTTCAAGCGGTATTTCACGGTAATCCGAGCCGTGAAGATTCGCAAAAACGCTGTAAAAACCGTATGTGATGTCGGCAAAATAAGATTTTCTGCCGTTCGAACAGTATGCGGCGAACGCAAAATTAAGGATATCGTCCGAACCGTTTGCAAGAAAAACATTTTCGCTTTTCACACCGTATTGTTCGGCGATTTTCCGAGTTAATATTTTCCCGTTCGGGTCGGGATAAAGACGCAAATCCGACACTTCGGCGGTATTCACAGCCGTCAGCACTTCGGGTGCGGGCGGATAAGGTGATTCGTTTGTGTTAAGTTTTACATATTTTTTATCTTGCGGTTGTTCTCCCGGCACGTATGCCTCAAACGAACCGTAACGCTCGTCAAGAAATCTGCTCATCGGTTTTCTCCGTTCTGATACTTACGCTTTTTGCGTGTGCCTGAAGCCCTTCCTCGTTGGCAAAACGCACAACTTTATCGGCAACTTCGCACAGCGCATCTCTGCTGAAGTACGAAAACTGCGTTTTCTTAACGAAATCATCGACCGAAAGAGGACTTGAAAAGCGAGCCGTTCCGCTTGTGGGGAGTGTGTGATTCGGGCCCGCAAAATAATCGCCGAGTGCTTCGGGACAGTTTTTGCCGAGGAACACCGAACCTGCGTTTTTAACGTATCCGAGATATTCAAACGGATTATCGACACAAATTTCAAGGTGTTCAGGTGCAAGAATATTCGATACTTCCATTGCCTCAATAAGATTATCCGTTACGATTATTTTTCCGTTTGTGTCAATTGAACAACGTGCGATTTCCGCTCGCGGTAAAAGAGGAATTTGTACTTCGAGTTGTTTGCAAACTTCAGATGCAAATTCTTCGCTGTCGGTAATTAAAACCGCTGTTGCCATTTTATCGTGTTCCGCTTGCGACAGCATATCGGCGGCGACGTGCGACGGATTGTTGGAGGAATCCGCAACAACGAGTATTTCGCTCGGCCCCGCTATCATATCGATATCAACTGTACCGAAAACCTGTTTTTTAGCCTCCGCTACAAAAGCGTTGCCGGGCCCCACAATTTTGTCGACTTTAGGCACCGTTTCGGTTCCGTAAGCGAGGGCTGCAACCGCCTGCGCACCGCCGATTTTGAAAATCCTGTCGACACCGGCTGTTTTAGCGGCCGCAAGGATCACCGGATTAACCTTACCGCCTTTTGCCGGAGTGACCATAACAATTTCACCGCAACCCGCTATTTTCGCCGGAACGCAGTTCATAAGAACCGACGAGGGATATGAAGCGGTACCTCCGGGAACATAAAGCCCGACTTTTTCAATCGGCAAAACTTTTTGACCGATAATAACACCGTCTTTTTCGTTAATGAGGAAAGAGTTTCGAACCTGCCTTGAATGGAATGCGGTTATATTTTCCTTGGCCTGTTCCAAAATTGCCGTAAGTTCGGCATCTACGCTTTCAAAGGCTTCGTCGATTTCTTCTTCGGTCACCTCAAGAACGTCATCTGTTGCGCCGTCGAATTTTTTGCAGTATTCAACAAGCGCCTTATCACCGTTTTGTTTAACGTTATTTATAATCTCGGTAACCGTTGCCTCGACATTTACGGTTTGTTCGCTTCTTTTTAAAATCTCCTGTATCGAGATTTCGTTTCGGTTATATATTTTAATCAACGGTTTTCCCTCACAATCACAGAAAGAGCCTCTTTGAGCGCTTCCGTAAGTTTAGATTTAAATTTATACGATGCTTTGTTTGATATGAGCCTTGCACTGATGTTTTCAACGGTTTCTTTCGGCTCAAGCCCGTTTTCAAGCAAAGTTGCGCCTGTTTCGACAATATCAACTATAACATCCGAAAGCCCCAAAACGGGTGCCAATTCAATAGAGCCGTTCAGTTTGATGATATCAATATCACGGCATTTGTCGGCATAATAGTTTTTTGCGATATTTTCAAACTTCGTCGCAACACGCAAGGTGTTTGTGCCGTCATCGAAAAATTCTTTTTTACCGGCAACACACATACGGCATTTGCCGACATTCAAATCAAGAAGTTCATAAACATCGGGCGAATATTCAAGAAGAATATCTTTTCCCGCAACGCCGATATCGGCGGCACCACGTTCGACATATATTGCAACATCCGACGGTTTGACCCAAAAATAGCGCACTTTCTTTTCGGTGTTTTCAAAAATAAGGCGACGGTTCTTTTCGTGGATATCGGGACATTCAAAGCCCGCCTGTTCAAACATCGCATATACTTTTTCACCGAGCCTTCCTTTGGGAAGCGCAATGTTAAGGTAAGCATCGCTGTCTTTTTCCGACTCGTTTTCAAGATCTCTGCCGAGGATTCTGTCGACTTCGTCAAGATACACCGCAAAGCCGATAGCCCCCGCCTTTTTGTTGACACGTTCCATAAGTTTATCGTATCTTCCGCCGGAAAGCACACTCACGGGGACACCGTAAACAAAGCCTTTAAAGACGATTCCGTTGTAGTAATTCATATCGTTTACGACGGAACAGTCGATACTGATGTTTTTTTCGTAACCCATATCGGTAAGTTTTTTGCAAACTTCACAAAGTTCCGTATATGCGTTCTGCATTTCGGTATTAACGATTAACGCACCGATTTTTTCCAACACAACCGACGGAGTACCGCAAGCACCGAGCAGTTCGGAAAGCCTTTTGGCGAAGATATCGGCAACACCGAATGACTCGCACAGTTTAAGAATGGCATCGCTGTTTTTGTCGGCGGCGGCGGAAAGAAGTTGAGCCTTGTTGCTTTCCGACAAATCCATGGCGTTGAAAAGCCCGTTGAGAATGCCTATATGGGATATATCGAGAACATAATTCTCGCTGATGGCGTGAAGGCTTCTGGCGGCAAGCGTTATTACTTCGCATACCTCGGTAATGCCGACAGCACCCATACACTCAATACCCGTTTGCATTATCTCGCTGAATCCGCCCGTCTTCTTTGTGACACGGTATACGTTTTCATTATAGTATACCTTTTGAACATCATCGGACTGCGGATCGAAGTTTTTGATTATCGAAAAGGTAACGTCGGGTTTCAGTGCAAGAAGTTTTCCGCCCGAATCCGTGAATGTGATACAGTTTTCGCTGACCAAAAAATCTTTATTGCTGCCGTAAAGGTCGTATTCTTCAAATTTGCTCATTTTGAACGGTTTATAGCCGTACTTTGAATACAAACTGCGAAGTTCGAAAATAATCCTTTCGGAGTTGTTAAGCAAACTTAAATCTATGCTCATTCATTTTCGCCGCCTTTTTCCTTCAGTTTTTCTATTATTTTTTTATAACCGCCGCTGCCGTAACAAAGGCACTTACGAACTCTGCCGATTGTGGCGGAACTCGCACCGGTTTCGGCGGTAATAACCGAAAAAGTTTTACCCTCGTCGAGTTTTTTTGCAACGCTGAGACGTTGAGAGAGCGAAATTATTTCGTTAATAGTGAAAAGATCTTCAAAAAAAGCACGGCAATCGTCTTTATTTTCAAGACTGAGAACCGCTTCGTATAATTCATCAATATACGCATTGTTTAAAGGTGTCATATCTTTTACAAGGTGCTGTTTACCGCACCGTTCCTTTCTGTTATGTCGTTAGTTGTATTCATATAGTAGCACGTTAAAGCGTTAAAGTCAATATGAAAAAGAAATAAAATTAAAACAATTCGGTTTGCCCGAAAGCAAAAACCGAATGCGAAAAACACGAATATAAAAAATAATGTAAGAATGATCTCGATTTTTCTTTCTTTTTTAAAAAAACGCTTGCAAAACAAAGAATAATTATATATAATACTACTTGCGTCACATATGCTGGAATAGCTCAGTTGGTAGAGCAGCTCATTCGTAATGAGCAGGTCGCGTGTTCGAGTCACGTTTCCAGCTCCACACCCGATCTGTTAAAACAGGTCGGGTTTTGTTATTGTCCGGCAAAAAGAATTTAGTTTCCGTCACCTTTTATCGAGTGGCGAGATTCGTTCGTAGCATAAAACATTAAATATTTTGTATTAGTTGATTTTTAAAATCAGTTAAGGGGTTCTACAGGTGTATTGTCACCCATAGAACCCCTTGTGTCATACCGTTTTATGTGGTCTGCTTTTTAACATCCCCGTCGATTATTTATGACCGAATTGTTGCTTCATCCTTCTTTCTTTTGAAAGTATTCTTTTTCTGAGACGGATGCTTTCGGGTGTTATTTCAACAAGTTCGTCGTCGCCTATAAATTCCATAGACTGTTCAAGCGACAATGTTGTCGGCGGAACGAGTCTTAACGCATCATCACTGCCCGAAGCACGTGTATTTGTCATTTGTTTCTTTTTGCAAACGTTACAAACAATATCTTCGTTTTTTGCACATTCACCGACTATCATACCCTCATACACGGGAACACCGGGCCCAATGAAAAGCCTGCCTCTGTCTTGAGTATTGAAAAGACCGTAACCGGTTGATTCGCCTGTTTCGTGAACAACAATGGAACCGCGTTCACGCATCTGTATATCGCCTTTGTACGGTTCATAACCGGCAAAAAGGTTGTTCATGATTCCGTTGCCGTTTGTATCCGTCATAAACTCGGAACGGTAGCCGATAAGACCTCGTGCCGGAATTTTAAATTCGATATGAGTTGAACCGCCGTCACGAACATCCATATTTTCGAGTTCACCTTTTCGTGAACCGATTTTTTCCATAACAGAACCGACATAACTTTCGGGAACCTCGACAATAAGAAGTTCCATAGGCTCCAAAAGTTCGCCGTTCGGGCCCTTTTTATAAATAACCTGCGGGCGTGAAACTTGGAATTCGTAACCTTGACGGCGCATCGTTTCAATAAGAATGGAAAGGTGCAACTCACCTCTGCCACTCACTTTGAAAGAGTCGGTTGTATCTGTTTCCTCAACACGCATACTGACGTTCGTTTCAACCTCTTTGAAAAGGCGGGCTCGGATATTTCTTGATGTAACGAACTTGCCCTCTTTACCGGCGAACGGACTGTCATTAACCATAAAGTTCATTGAAATGGTCGGTTCGTCGATTTTTACGAAAGGAAGCGGATCGGGATGCTCCTTATCGCAAACGGTCTCACCGATATTGAGGTCTGTAATACCCGAAACCGCAACAAGATCGCCCATTCCCGCTTCTTGGCACTCGACCCTTGCAAGACCTTCGAAATTATAAAGTTTAACAACTTTAACATTTTCGTTTGTGCCGTCTTGCCTGCAAAGAACAACCTGCTGACCTTCTTTTACACTTCCGCGTTCGACTCTGCCGACACCGATTCTGCCGAGATAATCGTCATAATCAAGGCTTGAAAAAAGAAGTTGCAAGGGGCCGTCTTTTTCACCGCACGGCGGGTCGATGTTTTCAAGAATGGAATCGAGAAGCGGTCGCATATCGCCTTCTCTTACCGTTGAATCAAGTGAAGCATAGCCGTCACGTGCCGATGCGAAAACAACGGGGAATTCAATTTGATCATCGTTTGCACCGAGTTCGATAAACAAATCGAGAACTTCATCGATTACCTCAAGCGGTCTTGCACCGGGTCTGTCGATTTTGTTTATAACAACAATTGCCTTTTTGCCGAGAGCCAACGCCTTTTTAAGCACGAAACGTGTTTGGGGCATACAACCCTCAAACGCATCGACAAGCAAAAGTACACCGTCGACCATCATCATTATACGTTCAACCTCACCACCGAAATCGGCGTGACCGGGGGTGTCGACTATATTTATTTTAACGCCTTTGTAATGAATGCCCGTGTTTTTTGAAAGGATGGTAATACCACGTTCCTTTTCAAGGTCGTTTGAGTCCATAACACGCTCGTCAACTTGCTCATTTGAACGGAATATTCCGCTTTGATGAAGAAGTTGGTCAACAAGTGTCGTTTTACCGTGGTCAACGTGGGCGATTATCGCAACATTTCTTATATCTTCTCTTTTATCCACTGTTTTCACCTTCGAATTTTATAAAAGATTAACGCCTTTTTCGGCACACAATTTTTTCATTTCATCGGGCCACAGCGATGCCTGAACTTCGCCGATATGAAGTTTACCCAAAAGCAACATACACACTCTTGACTGCCCGATACCGCCACCGATTGTGAGTGGCAACTCGCCGTTGAGAATTTGCTTATGGTAATCAAAACTCCGTCTTTCGTCTTTGCCGGATTCCTTCAACTGATAATCGAGTGATTTCTCGTCGACTCTGATGCCCATAGAGGAAATTTCGAAGGCATCTTCAATAACATCATTGTAAATAATAATATCACCGTTAAGTTGCCAATCGTCGTAATCCGGCGCTCTGCCGTCGTGAGGTTTGCCGTTTTTGAGTTTATCGCCGATTTTCATAACAAAAACAGTACGGTGCTCTTTGGCAATTGCTTTTTCACGCTCTTTGGGTGACAAATCGGGATAGATATCTTCAAGTTGTTCGGTTGTTACGAAAAATACATCCCTTGAAATCTCGGTATCTACCGACGGGAAAGCGGTTTTCACCGTTTCGAGAGTATCACAAAGCGCTCCGACTATTTTCACAACGCACGATTTAAGAAAATCTTCGGTTCTTTCGCTTCGTTCGATCACTCTTTCCCAATCCCACTGATCGACATAAATGGAATGGAGGTTATCCATATCTTCATCACGTCGAATAGCGTTCATATCGGTGTAAAGACCCTCGCCCGCACGGAAACCGTATTTTTTCAATGCCATTCTTTTCCATTTCGCAAGAGAGTGAACTATGACCGCCTCGCCTTCTTCGGGCATTGCCTTCACATCAAACGAAACCGCTCTTTCGAAACCGTTAAGGTCGTCGTTAAGACCGCTGGACTTTGTAACAAACAAAGGTGCGGAAATTCTTTCGAGGTTAAGTGCCGCACAAAGATTATTTTGAAACGTATCTCTTGTGAGTTTGATTGCTCTTTGTGTATCTCTCATAGAGAGAGTTGCTTTATAGTTATCCTTTAAAACAAGCATGCGATGACCTCCAAACAAAAAATCTAAAATATTATACCACTCAACATAACGATAATCAAGATTTTTCAAGCCGATATTGATAGAAAATATACAAATTATCGCTTTTGGATTTATTCACAATAACAACTATATTGTAAAATTCATTGAAAAAATGTCCGAATTTTGATATAATCGAGTCGGTGATGATATGAAATTCGAAAATGTTTTGTTGGCAAGCGATTTTGACGGAACGCTCAAAAACGATGACGGCGTTATAACCGACGACGTGAAAAGCGCAATAAATTATTTTATTTCAAACGGCGGATTTTTTACGGTATGCACGGGGCGAATTTTTCAAGGTTTTAAAATCTCGGAGCACGACTGCATTAACGCACCGGTTCTTTTGGGAAACGGTGCCATGGCATACGACTACAAAAACAAAAAAGCGATATTCGATAACGCCATAGGTGACGAAGGGTTACAAGCCGTAAAAGACGTTTTGAACACATTCCCGAAAATATCGGTTGAGTTTTACAATTTTCACGATGTCTGTGCGGTAAACCTCAATAAATATTCCGAACAGCATTTCACAAGTCAGGGCATAAAATTTCGGAATATCGAAAAGCCCGAAGACGCTCCCCGACCGTGGACTAAAGTTATGATAGCGGCACACGGTCATTCGGAGGAAGTACAGCAAATACTCGAAAATCACCCCGAAATAAATTTTTTGCGTACAACGGGTGACTATGTTGAAATATTAAAAAAAGGCGTTGATAAGGGAAGCGGTGTTCTCGCACTCGGAAACGCTTTGGGTTGTAAAAAAAGTGATATATATACCGCAGGCGACGGATACAACGATGTCGAAATGTTGATTTCCGCATCGGCAGGTTTCGTTCCGGAAAACGGCTCATCCGAGGCTCTCGCCGTTGCCGACTACATCACTCGTTCAAACAATAACGGCTGTATTGCACACGCAATTGAAATCCTCGACACGCTCTATTCCGACAATTCAAAGTGATATAAAAGAAAAACATCTCATACAAAAAATGCAAGCCTACCTTTCGGCAGACTTGCGTTTTTCTTTTATTTAAAGTAACAGTCTTACGCTTGTCTTTGCACCGTAAATTTCTCGAAAACTCATCCGTTTTAGGTCGAAGAATTTGTTTCGAGAGAAATTCTCACATATAAAGAAAACAGTGCCGAAACCGAGCATTTTCGCAC
>CAYPAB010000029.1:0-22586 GCA_964408605.1 uncultured Eubacteriales bacterium | reverse complement strand
ACAGAAAAAATGCGGAACGGACAAACCGACACATTGCAACGTGGCGAGGTTCGTTTGCGGTATAAACATTAAACCGTTTATATTTATGCGCTCTGCGTTTTTTACATTCCGATTTGATTATCGTAGGTTTCAGGAGGATTTATGTTAAAAAAATCTTTATCCCTATTTCTTTGTGCGGTTATGTGTATATCGTTTTTCGGTATGACGGCGGTCGATACGCTTGCGGCGTATAATGTGAAAACGTTGTTTTCGGTAAAAGGCGAACCTGTTGAAAACGATGTTATTCAATATTCCGTGAGCGTTACAAAAGGTCAAAAGGGCATCGGCGGAATTGTACTTGACGTTGAGTACGACAGCAATGTTTTAAAACCCGTTAACTGTGCCCCCGCGGAAAGAACAACTCAAGCGGAAGGTACCGTCAAAAATTTTGAGGGTACTTACGTATACGGCGTTTGCGAGGATGACCCCGATGTTTATTCAATCGCATATATGAACACAACATCCGTGTCGACAACGGATGCACTTGCATTCTTCAATATGAAATTTGAAATTATTGACGAATCAAGACCCATGACGAGTGTTCGTTTTTACTGTAAAGAATACTATTCGACCTCGGAACCCGAAAAAAACATAACCGTTGCCGACGGCAAACAGTTAATTGCGGAATTTGTTGATATTTCGACTCTTTCAAAGCCCGCCCTCAAAGGCGTTGTTCCGAGTGCCGACGGTCTTAAAGTTTCTTGGAATCCCGTTAAAGGTGCAAACGGTTACGAAATCCGACGCACATCTCCGTATTCGACATGGGAAGTTGTCGGCACGGTCGGTGCCGATACAACCGAGTTTGAAAACACGGGTCTTACAAGCGGTACGGTTTACACTTATACCGTTGCGGCGTTTAACGATTACGGTGTGAGTTTGTATGATGCTGTCGGTGTTTCGTGCGAATATGTTGAAAAACCTGTTATAATATCGTTGAATAATGCCGTCGGCGGTGTTGAAATCAAATGGACCGAAACGCAGGGTGCCGATTTTTACATTGTTCAGCGACGTAATGTCGGCGACAGTGAATGGAGCCCGATCGCCCGCAGAATATTCTCGGCGGGAACGGTTTATAAAGATACAACCGTTGTTGACGGCGGTATGTATGAATATGACATCAACTCGGCTACGGACACATTCGTAAGCGTGTCCTCCGATTTGGGAATGGGGATAACTTATATATCCTCTCCCGAAGTCATTTCGATGACAAATACTCTTAAAGGTATTGAAATTAAATGGAAAGCGCATCCCGATGCCACACATTATGTTGTTTACAAAAAAACGGTCGGCGTCGATTCACAACTTCTTGAATACGATTCGCAAGTTGTGACAAACAGTTTTACGGATAAAAACGTTACCCCCGCCAGAGCGTATACATATTCCGTTAAAGCCTGTACAAACAGCGGTGAGAGTGCATACAGCCTGACAGGTTACACAATCACACGTGTTCCTCCGACGGAGGTTACCGCACTTTCTTCGGAAAAAGACGGCATCAAAGTTCAATGGAATGCTGTTGACGGTGTAACGGGTTACGCAATATACCGCAAAAACTCAACCGATTCAAGTTGGACAAAAGTCGGAACGGCGTTGAGCGATGCTGTTTCGTTCATTGACACAAGTGTTGTAAGCGGTGCCGAATATAATTATTCGGTTTGCCCGATGATTTCCGTTTCGGAGGGTGCGAAAATATCTTCGAATCCGATTTATTTTATTAAAGCACCCGAAAATACTACGGCGGAAAATCTTGCCGAAGGCATTAAAGTTACGTGGCAAAAGGTTGCCGGTGCAACGAAGTACGAAGTAATGCGTATGGGTCTTGACGGCACACCGGTTAAAATTGCCGATGTTGACGCCACCGACAATTTGGTGTTTATTGATACAAATGTAATTTGGGAAGAATCCTATGTTTACGCAGTTAAGGCGATAAGTCCCAAAGGTGAAAGTTTGGTCGGTGACGGAACCGCTTCGATTATGAGACTCGGTGCTATGGGTGTTGCCACTCCGAAACTTCACGAGGGCGGAATTAAAGTTTCTTGGGAACCGTATGACGGCGCCGATGCTTATGCGGTGTTCAGAAACGATGACGGATTTTTTACTCAAATAGCAACAGTTACGGAAACGTATTTTATTGATGCGAATGTTCAAAGTTCAAAAACTTATTCGTATGCGGTTGCCGTAATCATCGACGAAACACGTGGTGTTCTTGATTCGAGAAACGCACCGCAACTTGTTTATATCGCACCTCCGCAAACGTTGAAAGCGGTCAATGGGGTGGGCTCGGCAACTGTCAGTTGGTCTGCCGTTGAAGGTGCAACGGGATATAAAATTTACAGATATACTGACGGCAACTTCGACAGGAGAGTTCTTATTGCCAATGTTGATGCATCGACGCTGTCACATACGGATAAGAATGTTGCAAGTGGCAAAACATATTATTATACCGTTTGCACGGTGGATTTTGAAAAGACGAGCGTTAACTCCGTGCCCCTTACAAACACATATCTCGCCGTTGCCGAAATTAAAAGCGTAACAAACGCTTATGAAGGCGTAACTGTTACGTGGTCGGCTGTGAACGGCGCACAGAAATATAATGTTTATCGCAAGGTGGACGGAGGCAACTGGGTATATATTACTGCGGTTGATGCGAAAAAAACACTTTCTTATACCGATCCAAAAGCCGTCAACGGCAAAAAAATATATTATGCGGTTAGAGCTGTCAGCGAAAACGGTTTGGGTACTTATCTTGCAAAAGGCACAACTTATATTACCGCACCGAAACTTTCTCACTCCAATTCCGTGGCGGGTATCTATATTAAATGGGATAAAAATCCCGAAGCGGTGAATTATTGGGTATACAGAAAAGCGGGTAACGCAAAATATTGGACACGTGTTGCTATTGTAACAACGAATTATTACAGTGACAAAAACGTTTCAAGCGGAACGGATTACACATATACCGTCAGAGCATATAACGGTGCCATGCTTTCGGGTTACAATACAGTCGGTTGGAAAACAAGGTTTTTGAGCGTTCCCGTTATCGGTTCCGTAATCAACGGCTACAGCGGAATGCAGGTTACATGGCAAAAGGTTAACGGTGCGTCAAGGTATTATATTTACAGAAAAGCGGATAAGGAAAAAGCATGGTCGTATATCGGCAGTACCGCATCAACTGTTTTTGTTGATACCGGTGTTAAAAACAAATCGACTTATACATACACCGTAAGGGCTGTTTACGGTTCGAGTATTTCGTATTATAATACCGCAGGCAAATCGATCAAATGTGTTGCCGCACCGAGGGTAACGGTTGCAAACAGAATAGAGGGTGTGCAACTGAACTGGAATGCCGTTTCGGGCGCCGGAAGTTACTATGTTTACAGAAAAGCGGGTCGTGACAAAACTTGGACAAAAATTGCCACCGTTACGAAAAATTCGTATACGGATACAAAAGTAACGAACGGCGCAAGTTACAGATACACGGTTCGTGCATATTCGGGAAAAGTTTTGTCGGGATATAACGGTAACGGTTGGACTACTGTTTTCCTTGCGGCACCGAAACTTGTTTCGGCAACAAGTTACCAATCGGGCATAGGCGTTAAATGGCAACCGGTCAAATGGGCAACGGGTTACTTTATTTTCCGAAAAACAGGCAACGGCGAATGGGTGCAAGTCGGCACGGTCAAGGGAAGCAACAATGTTTATTTCGTTGACAAAACAGCGCAGTTGGGCGGAAAATATACATATACCGTTCGTGCCTATTACGGTAATTACCGCAGTTGGTTCTATCCCGGTCTTACCTGTATCGACAAATATTAAAATAAGACAAAGTTAATATATCAAAGCCCCCGCAAACTGCGTTTTTGCAAGTTTGCGGGGGCTTTCATTGTTATTTGAAATATTCCAAAATCGCTTCGGGAGTGTTTTCGGGGACATCTATGGTGTGCCGGGGGAGTCGCATTTTTTCAAGATAGTGTGCATCGGAACTTGAAACTGTTTTTAGACTGTTTAAGTAGGGGTGCTTTTCTTTTAACGCTTCTTCGGTGCTCATATCGAAAATTTCAACAAATTTAAAACCGAAACTTTCGTCGATTGTTCCGAGGTTTGAAAGTAAGGAAAAAGACGCTCGGTCAATGTGTGCGGGGTAACATATTCCGCCGAAACTTTTTACCGTTTCAAAAACCTTGTTGCAACTGATTGAACTTGCCGTTATAAGAAGTTTTTCTTCAAAGGCTATGGGCTCATCGTTTTTGTCGCAAATTATTTGGTCACCGAAAACCGACGGTTTGTTTTTTACCGGAGGCATAGTGGAATAGACGTAATCGGAAAAAGTCATTGCTTTTTCCACATCGGGAAAAAGGCACACTGTGTGAACTTCTTCGGATGTGCAAAGTTCCATTCCCGAAATAACCGTCAGCCCCGTGCCTTTTGCGACTTCGGTTACCGCCGAACAGTTTCGGCAGGTGTTGTGATCGGTGATGGCTATGGCATCGTAGCCCATTATTTTTGACATATTCACGATGTTTTGCGGTGTCATATCGTTGTCTCCGCAGGGGCTCAGGCACGAGTGAATGTGAAAATCATAAAAAATCTTCATATTATTCGAGATATCTCGCTTGCAAGTTCGTAAGTTGTTTTTTCACCGGTCAAAACAACAACTCCGTTTTCGGTCGCCCGTGTTTCGGCATCTTTGTCAAGCGGAGCATTTTCCGTAAGTATTATGCACGATATATCGGTAAGAACGGCAACGCCGATTGAATTGACATTGCCCATAACGGTAAGCCAAACATTGCCCGCCTGCGCACCCGACATCACCCAACTTAATAAATCACCGCAGTAACATCCGTCGATTTTTTTAGACGGTGCGATATCTTCACAACACAGATATTTCAGCCCCAAAGTTCGCTGTAATTCGTCAACTGTCATTTTCTTTACTCCTTTTTTAAAGTATCTCTGAACGGTGCGGGGATAATGCGTTCGAGTTGTTCGTTATTTTCGATATCATGCAGTTCTTCACGTGCCCTGAAAACGCAGTCGTGTTCGGTAGTAAAACCTCTTACGACGTCTTCAGCCAACGCCTTGCAACCCGGCGCACCACAGGTACCGCAATCCAATCCGGGGAAAGTTTTTAACAGTTCTTCCATTTTCGCCATGCGTGACATCGCTTCCTGAACATTGTCGGCAAGACGCATAACATCATCGCAAGGTTCAATCGGTCTGCTGCACAGCATCTCTTTCGGAATCTCTTTCACGGGCAGGTGATTGCACGAAACGGGGCTGTATTTTCGCAATTTCATAAGCCTCGACTTTGCTATAAAGGGGTTCTCGGCCGTTAAACTTCCGCCGACGCAACCGCCTTGGCAAGCATTGAGTTCTATGAAGTCAACGCTGTCGAGATTACCGCGTTCGACTTCTTCCAAAATCTTCATACAGTTTTCAATGCCATCTGCGGCAAGCGCATTATCGTTGAGTGTGCCCGATGCTTCGCCTCCGCTTGTTGCCCAACTTATACCGATAACACCCGATTCGTGCAACGCCATAAGTTCGTCACGGTCATTTATCTTTTCCATCGCTTTCAGCAGGTGCGGATAAATATCGTTAACGGCAATAGCACCGTCGATGTTTGATTTATCGGTGCCCATCGGCTGTTTAAACGAAGTGATTTTTGCGGGGCACGGCGAAATGAAGAAAACGCCGATATCTTGAGGGGACAGACCGGTTTTTGCGACCGCTTTGTTCCGTGCGAGTCGACCGGCTTCCTCAACGGGTGCGTTGAGCGGAACGATGTTGTCGACAAGTTCGGGGAAACATACCCTTATGAGCCTGACAACGGCGGGGCAGGCGGAGGATATCGCAGGTTTCGGCGGATTGCCTTTTTCAAGATATAACCGTGTAACTTCCGAAATGAGTTCCGCCGCTTTCGACACTTCAAACACCGCATCAAACCCCAAAGAGGGCAGTGCATTGAGAATTATGTTGATATCTTCGAGATTGTTAAACTGCCCGTACAGGGCGGGTGCGGGTAACGCTATTTTGTATTTGTAATTTTCAAGTTGTTCCAACGAGTCACGGCTGGCGTATTTTGCGTGATGCGGACAAACACGTATACATTCGCCGCAATCGATACAGCGTTCTTTTATGATACGTGCTTTTCCGTTACGCACACGGATAGCCTGTGTCGGACAGCGTTTTATACAGTTGGTACAACCGCGACACTTGTCTTTGTCAAGTCTTACCGAATGAAAATATGTATCCATAAACGCTCCTTTCGGGCAAGCCTATTTGCAAAAAACTTTGATTTTAATGGTGGTTCCTTTTCCGACTTCCGTTTCGATAACCATTTCGTCGGAATATTTTTTTATATTGGGAAGCCCCATGCCGGCACCGAATCCCAACTGACGGACATTGTCGGGTGCAGTCGAATATCCCTCTTGCATTGCGAGGGAAACATCCGGAATGCCGGGGCCTTGGTCTGCAAGTACGACGGAAATGCAGTCGGGTGTGATTTGCGCATCGATAACACCGCCGCCACCGTGAATGACCATATTGATTTCGCCCTCGTAAACGGCTATTGCCACGTTGCGTGTTACGCTCGTGGGGAAACCCAATTCTTTCAGCGCTTTTTTGATTTTACTTGAAGCCTCACCGGCACAGGTGAAATCCGTTCCGCTGACTTGGTAATGCAGTAAGATAGGCTCCATTATACTCCGCAACCTCCCTTGAGACCGCTTTTGTACAAAAGACCGCAAGAGGTAAACATTTCGTATTGTGTACGCAAAAGAACTATGTCTCGTTCGATTGCAAGGTCGATTATATCCGCATCGGGATGCTTTCCGCGAACGAAAACAATGCACTTCATATCCATCATTTCGGCGGTTCTTACCACCTGCGGGTTTACAAGACCGGACAAAAGCACCGCCTGTTCCTTAACATAGGCGAGGACATCGCTCATCATATCACTGCCACAGGCGGTGAAAACTTCGTTTGAAAGAAATTCTTCACCGCAGATAAGGTCGGCGTTGAGAATGGATTTGATTTCGCTTATTTTCATATATGTTCCTCCGTATCGAAAGATTAGAATACATCTTATTTTAACACAAAAACAGCGATAATTCCATAAAAAACGGTTATTTAAAAAGGTCGGTCGGCACAAATAGGAGTCCGCACGGCATAGAAATTTTCCTTTCCGTTTTGTGCAATGGGGCGAAATGTTAAAAAAATATCGAAAATCGGCAAAAAGTCGAATTTTGCTATAGACAAGCGGAGGTTTGTTGTGATATACTTTATGATATATGTGTTGTATAATGTACATATATTGTGCGCTTGAACAAAAAATTCGGGCGGCAACGTAATATTGAATGGAGGAAATCTGAATGGTCAAGAAAATCAGCACAATACCTTTTAAAGGTACGCCTGAACAGAAAGCCAAACTTGATGCGGTTATTGCAGAGTGCAAAGACGACAAAAGCCAACTTATGCACGTTATGCAGGAGGCTCAAGGTATATACGGCTATCTTCCCCGCGAGGTGCAGGTTATGATTGCGGAGGGGATGGATGTGCCGCTTGAGAAAGTTTACGGTGTTGCAACTTTCTATGCGCAGTTTTCACTTTCACCCAAGGGCGAATACGATATTTCCGTTTGCTTGGGTACCGCTTGCTATGTTAAAGGCTCTCAGCAACTTACGGACAAAATCAGCGAAATCCTCGGTATCGCTCCCGGTGAGTGTACTCCCGACGGCAAGTTTTCGCTTGAAGAATGTCGCTGTATCGGTGCTTGCGGTCTTGCTCCCGTTTTCACCGTTAACGGTGAAGTTTACGGCAAAGTAACCGCAGACGATGTTCCCGGCATTCTTGCAAAATATATGAACGACTGAGCGTTATGCGTGAATTATCGCTTAATGTTCTTGATATCGCCCAAAATTCCATTGTCGCCGGTGCTTCGCTTACGGAAATTCTCGTAAGTGAAAACACACGTAAAAACGAACTTCTTATCGGCATATACGACAACGGCAAGGGGATGACCGACGAGCAGGTTCAAAAAGTCTGCGACCCGTTTTTCACTACCCGTACCACCCGAAAAATCGGAATGGGGATACCGCTTTTTAAAATGGCGGCGGAGCAAACGGGCGGAAGTTTTAAAATAACTTCCGAAGTCGGCGTCGGAACAAAAGTCGAGGCACTTTTTAAAACCGACAGTATCGATTTTACTCCGTTAGGCGATATGGCATCTACAATATCCGCTGTTGTATGTATGAATGAGGATAAAGATTTCATCTATACCCGTAAAGTTGACGATGCATCTTTTGTGTTTTCATCGGCTGATATAAAAAAAATACTCGACGGCGTTCCGCTTTCGGAACCGTCGGTTATCAACTGGGTTGAAGATTATATCAGAGAACAATCGGAAATGTTATTTAAACGAAAGGACTAAATAATATGAAATCATTAGAGGAGTTACTTGCTATAAAAGAAAAAGCGCAGGCTCAAATCGCCGCCCGTGATTCCGACGGTCAAGACGGCATCAGAGTTGTTGTCGGTATGGCAACTTGCGGTATCGCCGCAGGCGCACGTCCCGTGCTTAAGGCACTTACCGAAGAAATTGCCAAAAGAAATGTTAAACACGTAAGCGTTACACAAACCGGTTGCATCGGTATGTGCCAATATGAACCTATTGTTGAGGTTTTTGAACCCGGTAAAGAAAAAGTTACTTATGTTCAAATGACAGCTGAAAAAGCTGCTAAAATTGTTAACGAACATCTTGTCAACGGTAAACCTGTAGTTGAATATACCGTAGGCGCAGTTACCGAATAAGGAGGAAAGAAATAATGTATCGTTCTCATGTGCTTGTCTGTGGCGGTACCGGATGTACCTCCAGCCACAGCGGAGAACTCATTGAGGCCCTTGAAAAAAACATTAAAGAAAAAGGTCTTGATGAGGAAATTAAAGTTGTTAAAACCGGTTGTTTCGGTCTTTGCGCTTTAGGTCCCATTATGATAGTTTATCCGGAAGGCTGTTTTTACAGTGAGGTTAAAGTTGAGGATATTCCCGAAATTGTTGAGGAACATCTTCTTAAAGGCCGTATCGTAAAAAGACTTCTTTACAAAGAAACCGTTCATGAAGAAACGGTTAAACCCTTGAGTGAAACAAACTTCTATAAAAAACAGCACAGAGTTGCGCTTCGTAACTGCGGTGTTATCGACCCCGAAAACATCGAGGAATACATCGCTTACGACGGCTACGCCGCTCTTGCGAAAGCCCTTACGGAAATGACACCCCAAGAAGTTATCCAAACCGTTATCGATTCGGGTCTTCGCGGTCGTGGTGGCGGTGGATTCCCCACGGGACGTAAATGGAGTTTTACAGCCGCTAACAAAGCGGATCAAAAATATGTTGTATGTAACGCCGACGAAGGCGACCCCGGTGCATTTATGGACCGTTCGGTTCTTGAAGGCGACCCGCACTGCATCGTTGAAGCGATGACCATTTGCGGTTACGCTACCGGTGCCAGCGAAGGTTATGTCTATGTTCGTGCGGAATACCCGATTGCCGTTCAGCGCTTGCAAAAAGCCATTAACGATGCTCGTGCTTACGGGCTTCTCGGCAAAAACATTTTCGGTTCCGGTTTTGATTTCGATTTGTTCATCCGTCTCGGTGCCGGTGCATTCGTTTGCGGTGAAGAAACCGCTCTTATGACCTCCATT
The DNA here is from genome assembly GCA_964408605.1 of uncultured Eubacteriales bacterium. GTDB lineage: Bacteria > Bacillota > Clostridia > Oscillospirales > Acutalibacteraceae > DTU089. Next base: position 12,852 of record CAYPAB010000029.1, on the reverse strand, counting down.
GAAGGTAACCGCGGTGAACCCAGACCCCGTCCTCCTTATCCGGCGGTAAAAGGTCTTTTCGCAAAACCCACCACCGAAAACAACGTTGAAACATTTGCAAACGTTCCGCAAATTATTCTTCACGGTGCAGAATTTTTCAATACAATGGGTACCGAAACAAGCAAGGGCACAAAAGTTTTTGCTCTCGGCGGAAAAATCAACAACACAGGTCTTGTTGAAGTTCCCATGGGAACAACACTCCGTGAGATCGTTGAAGATATCGGCGGAGGTATTCCCAACGGCAAAAAGTTCAAAGCCGCTCAAACAGGCGGCCCTTCGGGCGGATGCCTTCCCGCAGACCTTCTTGATATCGAAATCGACTACGATAACCTTGTAGCGAAAGGTGCTATGATGGGTTCGGGCGGTCTTATCGTTATGGACGAAGACGACTGTATGGTTGATATTGCGAAATTCTTCCTTAAATTTACCGTTGACGAATCTTGCGGTAAATGTACACCTTGCCGTGTAGGTACAAGAAGATTGCTTGAAATCCTCGAAAAAATCACAAGCGGTAACGGTACTATGGAAGACCTTGATAGAATGGAAAAACTTTGCTACTACATCAAAGACAATTCCCTTTGCGGTCTCGGTCAAACAGCCCCCAACCCCGTGCTTTCCACATATCAGCGTTTCAAAGATGAATATATCGCACACGTTGTAGATAAAAAATGCCCCGCAGGTGTTTGTAAAGACCTTGTCAACTTCGAAATCGTTCCCGATCTTTGCAGAGGTTGTACAAAATGTGCGAGAAACTGTCCTGTCGGCGCTATTGAAGGTTCCGTTAAACAAGTACATAAAATCGATACCGCAAAATGTATCAAGTGCGGTGCTTGTATAGATAACTGTCCCTTTAAGGCTATTGTTAAGAAATAAGGAGGAACTAATGATGGAAAATGCAGTAAATATTAAAATCAACGGCTTTGATTATCAGGTTCCTGCCGGAAGCACTATTCTTGAAGCCGCACATTCGGTCGGTATTGAAATCCCCACACTTTGCTACCTCAAAGAAATCAACGCAATCGGCGCTTGCCGTATATGTGTTGTTGAGGTTAAAGGTGCAAGAAGTCTTGTTGCCGCTTGCGTGTTCCCCGTGAACGAAGGTATGGAGATTTTCACAAATACACCTAAAGTAATCGAAGCGAGAAAAACAACGCTTGAACTTATTCTTTCAACACATAAAAAAGAGTGCCTTTCATGTGTCAGAAGCGGTAGTTGTGAATTGCAGAAACTTTGCAATGATTACGGTATTGAAGATGAAAACGCTTTTAAGGGCGAATTTATCAATTACCCCATCGACGCAAGTGCCACTCATATGTACCGTGATAACGAAAAATGTATTCTTTGCCGTCGTTGTGTTGCCGCCTGTGAAAAAATCCAGAGCGTTTCGGTTATCGGCGCAAACGCACGTGGATTCGACACACATATCGGTTCCGCTTTCGAATACGGCTTGGGCGATGTTGCGTGTGTAAGTTGCGGTCAGTGTATTACAGCCTGTCCCACGGGCGCTCTTTCCGAAAGAGACGATACCGAAAAGGTATTTGACGCTATCAACGACCCGTCAAAACACGTTATTGTTCAAACCGCTCCCGCCGTTCGTGTCGGCTTGGGTGAAGAATTCGGCTATGAAATGGGCACCATCGTTACCGGCAAAATGGTTTCGGCTCTTAAAATGCTCGGTTTCGACGGCGTGTTCGATACAAACTTTGCCGCAGACCTTACAATTATGGAAGAAGCAACCGAATTCCTCGCAAGGCTCGGTAAAGGCGAAAATCTTCCTCTTATTACATCTTGCTCACCCGGTTGGATAAAATTCTGCGAACACTATTATCCCGAATTTATCCCGAATCTTTCATCGTGCAAGTCACCTCAAGGTATGTTCGGCTCTGTAGCGAAAACATATTATGCCGAAAAGATGGGTATTGATCCCAAAGATATTTTCGTTGTTTCCGTTATGCCTTGTACCGCCAAAAAATTCGAAGCGGAAAGAACCGACCATACCGCAGTCAGCGGTCTTGCCGATATTGATGCTTCAATCACCGTTAGGGAACTTGCGAGAATGATTCGCAAAGCGGGTATCAACTTTAGGGCGATTCCCGATGCCGAATTTGACGCACCTTTCGGACTCGCTTCGGGTGCCGGCACTATCTTCGGTGCAACCGGCGGTGTTATGGAAGCGGCACTTCGTACTGCGTATGAAGTTGTTACGGGCAAAGAACTTGAAGATTTTGCAACGTTCAGTGCCGTGCGTGGCGTTGAAGGTGTTAAAGAGGCTGTTTATGACCTTAACGGCACCGAAGTTAAAGTTGCGGTCGCTTCGGGTCTTGCAAATGCCAAAAAAGTTCTTGAAATGGTTAAATCCGGCGAGAAGAAATATGACTTCATTGAAGTTATGGCTTGTCCCGGCGGTTGTGTAAACGGCGGCGGTCAACCTATTGTTCCCGCATCGGTCGCAAACTTTACCGATGTTAAAGCGATACGTGGCGCAGGTCTTTACAAAGACGATGAAAATCTTCCCGTAAGAAAATCTCATAAGAACCCCGATGTTAAGGCTGTTTACGATGAATTCTTCGGCGAACCCGGAAGCCACAAAGCACACGAAGTGCTTCACACCGGTTACACCGAAAGGAAAAAATATTAAAAACCGAACAGTCGGTAAATAAAATTATAAGGGCTGTAAAAAACGTGAGTTTTTTACAGCCTGTTTTTTGAGGAGTATTTTTTGAGGGGATAAGAAAAAGCGCAGAACGGACAAACCCGATTATCATCTGTTAAATTTATATGTTGAACGTCAAGAAGATGTGTCCGGTGTTATCCTCCGAAACGACGGCACTGTTGAAATTTTCGGGAATACGGAGGTTGTCTTCTGTTTGACGTGAAATAAGATATCCTTCGTATTCGTAAAAAATGTTGGGTTCGAAATGTTCAACATACTGCTCGTATGTAATAAAACTGTTGCTTATGATTTTTGCGTGAGGGAATCCGACATATCGCAAATGCCACGGTTCGTAGGGGATGTCCGTTGTCGGTTTTCCGAATATCGGGTATCGCAGGATGAAGCCGTAATCGTCGCAATGTGAATTTATAAATTGCCCGGACTCGCTTTTTGTGAATTCTTTACCGGCATAATACTGAACATATACATCGACGGCAAGTCCCGTTTGGTGTTCGCTTGCACCGGGATTTTGAGCCGTTGCACCTTTTTCGAGTTTTATTTCCTTTTGCCGTTCAAAACTGCGTAATGCACTTGAAATATAAAGTGTTTCGCCGGTTTCGTTGAGTAAGGCGTTTGAAAGTTTCGTGAAAGGTTGTGCAACGCAACTGTTGACGGTGACATCTCTTGCTTCATATTTTACACAGTCCGTTTCGAAGTTTTCGTTCAGTCGGAAGTCGTTGTTGACAAGAAGCATTGAATCGTTGAAAGTTACATTCGGATATGTTTTCAGTTCTTCGAGTGTTACCGATTTTGTAACGGTATTTTCGTTTACGGTAACTTTTTTAATTTCATTTTTCTGAATACGTTCGAAGCAATCATCCACGGCAAACCGAATGTTTTTTTGCGAAAAAAATACGAAAGATCCAACGGCAATCGCCGATACGATTAAAAATGCGATAACTCTTTTTACACGCCTTTTTTGTGTTCTTTTCAAGAACGACACCCCTTTTCGAATTTATACCGAAAGAATACAACGGGGAGATTAAGTTTGTAACAAGAAAAAATAAAGATTATATTAAGAAATATATTAAAAATCACATTATGATATCGTCTTGCCGATATCTCAAAAAGAGGGGTCAAAATGGATGAACTCACAATTAAACCGGTAGCGTATATAAAAAACGGATATAAAGAAAAATTCGGTGTGCCGAGGCAAAGCGGTCTTGCACCGTCTGTATATTCCGAAATCGTTTTTTGCTCCGAATTTAAAGACGAAAATCTTTTGCGGGATATTGAACAGTATTCTCATCTGTGGTTGATTTGGGGGTTTTCAAAGAATAAAGGCGAGTGGTCACCGACGGTAAGACCGCCCCGTCTCGGCGGTAACAAAAGAGTCGGTGTTTTTGCCACACGCTCACCGTTCAGACCTAACGGATTGGGGCTTTCCTGCGTTAAACTCGAAAGTGTAAAAAACACGCCGAGCGGAAAAATTCTTTCCGTTACGGGTGCCGACATTGTCGACGGGACACCCATTTACGACATAAAACCGTATTTACCGTATACCGACAGCATTTGTGACGCACGTGGCGGTTTTTCCGATGAGCATAAAGATGATTTTTCGGAAGTTGAGTTTTCAAAAGATATAGCCGAAAAAACCGACGGCGATTTTTTGCGGGAATTAACTGAAATTCTTTCGCTTGACCCACGACCGTCTTATCAAGATGATAACGGGAGGGTATACGGTTTGAGTTACGGTAATTATGATGTTAAATTCAAGTGTGACGGCGGTAAAATCACCGTTACGCACCTGATAAAGCGAGTTTGATTGTTGAAAAGGCGGTGGGAAAATGAAAAAACAAGAAAAAACAAATGTTATGCGGTTACTTGATCAAAAGAAAATACCGTATGTTATCCACGATTATTCCGATTCTTCATCTGTTGCGGGAGAAGACGTTGCGAAAACATTGGGCGAAAACCCCGAAGAAGTTTTCAAAACTCTTGTTACCGTGGGAAAATCAAAAAACAATTATGTTTTTCTTGTTCCCGTTTGCGGTGAACTCAATTTAAAAGCGGCGGCGAAGTCGGTCGGCGAAAAAAATATAGAAATGATTAAATCGAAAGATCTTCTTCCGCTCACGGGATATGTTCACGGCGGTTGTTCGCCGATAGGTATGAAAAAAACGTTTCCCGTTGTTATTGACAGTTCCGCCAAAAACTTACAAAACATATTTTTCAGTGCAGGCAAAATCGGTTATCAAGTTGAAATGGCGGTTTCGGATTTGCCGAAAATCATAAATTTCTCGTTTTTTCCTGTTTGTGACAGAACGGAATGAAATTATGAGAATTAAAAAAAGAGGACTTCTTCAGGCAAACCGAAGAAGTCCTTTGCTGTATTGTTATAAAAAAGTAACGATGTAAATACCGAAAAGTTACGATGCGAGAGCGGTGTTGACTACTCTTTGGTAAGTGGTTGCATCGATGGTGTCCGAAACCGATTTGTTTCCGGCGTATATTTCATCTTTTGTCGGAGTTCCGATTTCGTTTGAATAGCGCTCCGTGAGAGCAATGTCAAGTGCATCGCATACGCTGTCACCGTTGAGGTCGCCGTTTACGACAAGAGTGAAATCGTAAATATGTTCGTTGTCGTTGAAAATCGAAACAATCGAACCCGTTCCGTAAAGCGTGTTGCCGTTAGCATTGTGACTTGGGGTGGCGGAAACCGAAGTTACTCCCGAAGCGAGTATCAACTTATTTATGTTGTCGCACGTATACATATCGGTAAAAAGTGTGCATGATGAATAACTCGCCGACGCACTTCTTGTTGTGATTGCGACTTTGGGCAAAGTTTCAAATTCGCATTCAATACCGCAGACGATACATTCTCGGTGTTTTATACCGGTGGCGGTCGGCGATGAGCCTCTGTCCGTTATCCAATAGTCCGAAGACAGGTGGTGTGCTGTTTTTTGGGTGCTTTCGGTTTTGGTTGTACTTGTGTAATTCGGAGAGTTCGTTACTTCGCAAATGAGTTGGCAGTTTTCGTATTTTAATCCGTATATAGAGTAATATTCGCCGACGGAAAAATCGGGAGTGAAAACAACCGAAGAATCACCGCTTTCGGTGTCGTATTTGTAAACCGCCTTGCTCAAAGAATAAAGCAAGTCTTTTCCGTCAAAGGCGAGCATACCGAAATGACCGCGCCAATAACTGTTTAATCCCGCTTTCCAAGTGTCGCTTATACTTTTGCAGTTTTGGGTGACGCCGTTGCTTATTTTGTTTAGTGTTGCGCTTTGGTTGTCGATGTAGTAGATATCATTCCCGACAAGTTGAAATGCGGTGTTTGAATTTTGCCAATAGTAACTGTCATAGCGTGTGTCTGTCGGAGTTTTTATATAATCGATTTCCGTATCAAGGTGACCTGTTGCGACGATGCCGTCTGTTGATCTTAAAAAGTTTGTATGACGCACTCTGCCACTTATGTCGGCGGTCGGGTCATCCCAAGTGATATCAACGTGATACGGTACGCCGTCTATATAAACGATGTTCCAAGCGTGGTTGAGCGAGTCGGAAGAACAGTATTCGCTCTCTATTCCGACTTTCGAAAGAAGGTAGTCGTAGGCTAAAGTGTAGCCCATACAGACTGCGTTTTTGTTGACCAACACACCGTACATATTGTAACATTCACGCGGTGACGTGTCGGTGCTGTATTCGCACAAAACGGCAATTCTGTCGTGAAGCAAAAGAGCCTTTTCGACATCCGTAAGACGGTTGTTGCCTTTTATTCCGTCTAAAAGTTTGGCGGCGGATTTCTCTACTTGCGACATCATCGTTTTATATTGCTGTTCGGTGTAGTTGTAAGACACATTTATCGAATAAATAAAATTATCCGAAAGACTGAATCCTATGCCGTAAATATGAAACAGTTCGGGAATTTCATGCCAAATGAGATTCCGCAAAGCGGTCATGTTTTCCTGTGTCTTGGGTATGGAAAAATCTATTATATACACCGAAGACGGGCATGATTTGAAACTGTTGATTAAATAACTTTTTAAAGTGTCAATGTCGACGGCTTCTTCCAAACCGTCGGTAACACCCGAAGACATTTTATAGTCGGGATAGTAAAAATCCGTTGAGCCGTAAAGAACGGGATACTGAATATCGGCTCCTGCGGGGATGTAGGTGACGGCTCCGACGTGTTGAAGGTTTGAACAAAGCAGGAGCACAACCAATAACAATGCAGAAAGTTTTTTCGGTTTGTTCATATTTACGCCACACCTTTTTTAATGTATTATTATAAGCTTTCGAGTTTTTGTGCAATGTTATCGAGCCAATCACCTTCGAAAAGTTCGATTGCACCGGCATCGACCGCAGCGGCAAGTTTATTGTTTATGGGGATTTGCGACACGGTGTCAACACCGTAGGTCTTTGCGATTTCATCAATATGACTGTCACCGAAAATGCTGTGCTTTTTCCCGCAGTCGGGACAAACATAGTAAGCCATATTTTCGGCAAGAGCGATGATGGGAATGTTCATAAGTTCAGCCATTTTCACCGCTTTTTCAACTATCATACCGACAAGTTCCTGCGGTGAAGCGACAATTACTATACCGTCAACGGGAATACTTTGGAAGACGGTAAGCGGAACATCGCCCGTTCCGGGAGGCATATCGACAAACATATAGTCGACATCGTTCCAAATAACGTCGGTCCAAAACTGTTTTACGGCACCCGCAATTACGGGGCCACGCCAAACGACGGGGTCTGTGTCGTTCTGCAAAAGAAGGTTTACGGACATAATTTCAATACCCGTTTTTGTTTTGCGGGGGTAAATTCCGTTTTCATCAGCCTGCGCTTTTTCGTGGATGCCGAACGCCTTCGGAATCGAGGGCCCCGTGATATCGGCATCAAGAACAGCGGTTTTGTAACCTTTGCGACGCATATTGACGGCAAGAAGGGAAGTGACCAGTGACTTTCCGACACCGCCTTTTCCGCTGACGATACCTATAACTTTTTTGATGTTTGAAAGTTCATGAGGTTTCTCCAATAAACTTTCGGGTTCCTGTTTTGATGAGCAGTTCTGCGAACAGGTACTGCAATCGTGTGTGCATTCACTCATTTATTTCATCTCCTGTAATTATATACGTTCAATATGTTTCGGTATTAAAGTGTGCCGTCGTAAAAGGCTTGTTTGAACCATACTTCGGGCACTTCGAATTCTTTGCGGTTCAGATATTCCAACAAACCGCCGTCTGTTTTAAAATCAAAAACCAATTTATAAGAATAAAGAAACTGCTTTTTATATCCGCCGAATTTTTTGTTCTGAGCGTTTGTGCCGTACTTTCCGTCGCCCAAAAGCGGGTTTCCGAGATGTGAAAAATGCGCTCTTATTTGGTGGGTTCTTCCCGTTAACAATTCAACTTCGACTAAAGATAAACCGTCTTTGTATGCCAAAACATTGTATTTTGTCGATATATGTTTCGTGTTGTCGCCGGATTTGTCGCTGACGTAAACTCTGTTTTGCTTTTCGTTTTTTTCAAGATAGCCTTCAAGAATACCGCTGTCTTTTTTTAGTTTGCCGATTACAATGCAAAGGTATAGTTTGTGCAGTTCTCTGTTTTTAAGTTTTTCGTTAAGTATGCGAAGCGATTCGGCGTTTTTCGCACCTATAATTATGCCACAGGTGTTTCGGTCGATTCGGTTTACAAGTGCCGGCGCAAAAGAGGTTTCGGAATCGGGATCGTATTCGCCTTTTTCGAACAAATAGCGTTTTATTCTTGTGATTGCCGTGTCGGTGTAGTTGTTTTCGTCGGGGTGCGACAGCAAACCGACAGGCTTGTCGACAAGTATTATGTTTTCGTCTTCGTAAACAATATTTATATTTTTGCCGGCGCCGAGAAAATCATACTTGGGTTTTGACGGTTCGAAGAACTCATCGTTGATATAAAGCGAAATAACGTCGTTCTCTTTAAGTTTGTATGATATTTCGGAACGCTTGCCGTTTACTTTTATTCGTTTACTGCGTATATATTTATACATCAGCGATTTCGGGATTAAGGGAAAAGACTTGGTGATGTATTTATCGAGCCTTTGACCGGAATCGTTTTTGTTTACCGTGTACTCTTTCATTTTGATTCTAACTCCGAGGCGATTTTTTCAAGTTTTTTGAAACGCCTGCTGACTGCCGAGCGTGACAGGGGAGGGTTCATAAGTTTCCCCAATTCGTCTAAAGAAAGGTCGGGGTTTTCGAGCCTTAACGAGCAAAGTGCGGAAAGGTCGTCGGTCATATCGTCAAGAGTGATTTTTTTCAAAACACTTTCAATAAGCGACACTTGTTTCAGCCCCGCTTCAATCGAACGGCTCATATTTGCCGATTCGAAATTCGAACGGCGGTTGATTTGATTTTTTATATCTTTTACGGCACGTGTTTGCATCACCTGTAAAAAAGCTTTGTTAGCACCCATTGTGCCTATAAAATATTCGACCGTTTCAGCCTCTTTGCTGTAAACGACATAACTGTTGTTGCGTATTATTTTTTTCGCTTTAATGCCCAAGTCACCGATTATCTGCATAAGATCGTCGCAAAGTTTCGCTTTGGCAACGCTGAACTCTATGTGATAATCTTTTTCGGGATCGGTAACACTTCCGCAAACAAGAAAAGCGCCACGCAAAAATGCTCTTGAACAGCAGTCTTCGTTTGTTTGTTCGAGGTTGGCGAGGTTAATTCTGAGTGCGAGCTCTTTACCCGTGTAGCCGAAAAAATCGAGGATTTTCATCCTGTCGGCACGTTCGGATACGGTGACTTTGTAGTTGCCCGCTTCCGAACGCTGAACAGACGGCGTTACACCCGTAAAATACCTTACGCTTGCGCAATAGTGTTCCGCCACGTTTTTCGACTCGGTCATAAGCGAAATTTCAGCCGGTCGGAAAGACCGCCCGAAAATCAGCATGGCAAAAGTTTCGGCTTTGTAGCAACAGTTACTTGAAACCAAACTTGTTAATTCGTTTTTTACTTCTGACGAAAATGACATAAATTACCTCAGTATTATAACTTCCGGTTCAAGAGTGACACCGGTTTGTGATTTGACGGTTTTGCGGATTAAATCGATTAAATTCAGTATATCCGAAGACGTTGCTCCGCCTTTGTTGATTACAAATCCCGCATGTTTTTCGCTGACTTGCGCACCGCCTACCGTTTTGCCTTTGAGATTGCACTGTTCTATAAGCGCACCGGCAAAATGCCCTTCGGGACGTTTGAACGTGCTGCCGGCACTGGGATATTCGAGGGGTTGCTTGCTTTTTCGCCTGTTCAAAAAATCATCCATACGGCTTTTTATGTTTTCACGGGTATCTTTTTTGAGTTTGGCTTTTGCAAAAAGAATAACACAACCGTTGTTTTTGTACGCCGAATGCCTGTATGAAAGGTCAAGGTCTTGTGCCGAAACGGTTTCGATCTCACCCGTGGGGGTAAGGTGCGTGACTTCGGTCAGAACATCTTTGATTTCACCGCCGTAAGCACCGGCGTTCATATAAATCGCACCTCCGCAAGTTCCGGGGATACCGAATGCAAATTCAAGACCGCTCAAGGAGTGCTCCGAAGCGAATCTGCAAAGAGATGCCAAATTCGTGCCGGCGGAAAAGCAAACCGTGTCTTCGCCTTCAAGCGAAATGTGTGAAGATTTGTCACCGATTACGATGACGGCTTTTTTGATTCCTTCGTCGGGCACAAGCACGTTTGTGCCGTTTCCGATTACCGTGAAAGGCACACAAAGTTCGTTTGCCTTTTCGATGATGCTTTTTATTTGTTCGGCGCTGTCGGGGGATAATCTGACGGCACAGGCACCGCCTGTTTTGAAAGAGGTGTTCAAAGACATCTTTTCGTTTTCGGCGGCGTCGCAACCGATACTTACAGCGTATTGATATAATTCTTTAAAATTGATGGATGTATTCACTTATTCACCTTATTCGTCAAGTAATGCCGCACCTATTATGCCCGCATCGTTGCCGAGAACGGCGGGAAGAATTTCGGTTTGTTTATCGGCATAAACGCTGTAACGTTCTTTTTCAACGGTTTCACGTATGGGACGAAGTATTTTTTCGCCCTGACCGCTGATTCCGCCACCGATACAAATTGCTTCGGGCTGAAGTGCGTTTACTATGTTGGCGATGCCCACCGCAACATAGTAAAGGTATTTTTTGACAACGGATTCGGCAACGGAGTCGCCCATATCGAGCGCTTCGAAAACCGATCTGCCGTCAACTTTGTTAAGGTCGCCGTCACATGTTTTCCACATAAGGCTGTCACGGTTGCCTTCCATAGCTTCAACCGCCTGCGATACAAGTGCGGTTGCGGAGGCGTATTTTTCCCAACAGCCTTTTCTTCCGCAGTTACAGGGTATGCCGTCGACATTTATAACCATATGACCCATTTCGCCACCGCAGAAGTTACTGCCACGGTGAATTTTGCCGTCTATGATAATACCGCTGCCGACACCTGTTCCGAGAGTGACCGCAACAAAGTTCTTTACACCGTTTCCGCATCCCGCAACCGCTTCGCCGAGAGCGGCGGCGTTTGCGTCGTTTTCAAGGTAGACGGGCTTTTTTAATCTTCCTTCGAGCATTTCCTTTGCGGGAACGTTGTGGAATTTGAGGTTGTTTGAAAATTCTATGGCACCCGTATCTTTATTGACAGAGCCGGGAGTTCCTATACCGACGGAAACAACATCGTCATAGTTTATTCCGGCGTCGGCAACCGCAAGGTCGACCGCTTCTTTTATGGAATCGAATATTTCTTCCGCCGGGCGAGGCGCACGTGTTTTGACTTTGCCCCTGCCGATGATTTTTAGGTTTTCGTCGATAACGCCGGTGGCGATATTTGTTCCGCCTAAATCTACACCTATTCTGTACATAAGTATTCTCCTTTAAGTATATTTTTCTTTAATATTTGCACTTTAATGCCATACCTCGACTTCCTTCGGTTCGGGTTCAACATCTTCCATACCGAGTTGTTGCATAAGTTCACGTGCGGCGTTGTAACCCATTCGCTTTTGACGGTTGTTCATTGCCGCCGTTTCGATAATTATGGCAAGGTTTCTGCCGGGTTTTACGGGAACGGTCGTGGTGGGGACTTTTATGCCGAGAATGGAAATATATTCGTCTTCAAGCCCAAGCCTGTCGTATGCCTTTTGACTGTCCCATTGCTCAAGTTGGATGACCATATCGATTTTTTCGGTGAGTTTTACCGCACCGATACCGAAAATGTTTCGTGCGTTTACAACACCGATTCCACGCAACTCTATAAAGTGACGGATGTTATCGGGTGCCGTTCCGACAAGTGTTTTTGAAGATACACGCCTTATTTCAACCGCATCGTCCGCAATAAGACGGTGACCGCGGTTGATAAGTTCAAGAGCCGTTTCGCTTTTTCCGACACCGCTGTCGCCCAAAATAAGTATGCCCTCGCCGTAAACTTCAACCATAACGCCGTGGCGTGTTATACGTTCGGCAAGTTCCGTGTTAAGATATGAAATAATCGTCGCCATAATGCCCGACGTCGGTTCCGATGTTCTTAAAAGCGGAACCTCGTATTTTTCAGCCATTTCGAGCATCGCCGGTAACACTTCGATATTGCGTGTGAGTATGGCGGCAGGCGGTTTAAGACTGAAAAACAGTTCCAACCTTTCACGACGGGTCTTTTCGTCGAGTTCCGAAAGGTAACCCATTTCGGCAAGACCTATAAATTCAACACGTAAATTGTCAAAATATTCTTCGTAACCGGCAAACATAAGGCCGGGTCTGTTGACATCCTGCGACCTTATCAGGAGTTCGCTTTCGGGTTTGTCGGGCATATATAAGGTTTCAAGAGAGTGCGCCTTTATTACTTTGCTTAACGGAACAGAGTACTTTCCCGTCAAAAAAATCACCCCATATTATAAATTGTATTGTGAACATTGATATTATATCATTACGCAAAACCGAATGCAATATAAAATGAAAAGATTTAGTCGGTAATATGTCGACGAAAGCGGAAAGGTGATTTGTAAAAAGCATTGACAGTTGTTATCATATATGATAACATAATTACAAGGGAATTACACTATATACTTTAGGTGGTGATTTTAATGAGCGACTTATATGATTCAAGACAAAAAATAATATCCGAACTT
>CAYPAB010000028.1:0-23713 GCA_964408605.1 uncultured Eubacteriales bacterium | reverse complement strand
CCTTTTTTGTAAGGGAACAGAAAAAAGATGCAGAACGGAATACCTGAGCAAAACAAGGCGTTAGGCTTCCGTCACCTTTTGCCGAGTGGCGAGTTTTGTTCGTAGCATAAAACATTTAATTTTTTATATTTGTTGTTTCTTTAATTATTTAAGGGGTTCTACAGGTGTTATTCACACCCGTAAAACCCCTTTGTTCTATGCCGTTTTATGCGGTCTGCGTTTTTTTACATTCCCTTTTATTATGTTTAAGTATTATTCAACAGATTTCAGCGATTCGACCATACTTATCTTTTTAAGTTTAAAGTGCATAAGCACGTTAACAACAATTGCGAATACCGCTGTAACCGCCGCCGCAATAACGAAACTTATCGGTTCGAGCCTTGTTTTAAATGTCAGCGTATCGATATCGACAACGCCCACGACGGCAATATTCAAGGGTATGCCCAAGAACAGCCCGAAAACTATGCCGATGAGTGTCAGGAAAATATTTTCACGGTAAATATACGATGAAACCTCACCGTCATAGAAACCGAGAACTTTCAACGTGGCGAGTTCTCTGATTCTTTCGTTGACATTGATGTTGTTAAGGTTATACAAAACAACTATCGCAAGCGCCATTGCCGCAACAATGAACAGAACGATAACCATATTAAGCGTATTAACGATGTTATTGAAGTTTTCGATAACGACCGTGGTAAATACCGAGCCGTTTACACCCTTAATATCGTTGATGGTGTTTTCCATTTGTACTTTCTGCTCACTTGACAAACCGTCGGCAATTTTGCAGAACAGATAGTTATAAGTAACCGATGTTCCCGTCACGCTGTTGAAATATGCCGGTGTCATATAGACATAATGGAAAGTATAGTTATCGACAATTCCCGCAACTTTAACGTCGTACTCGACGGTTCGTGAGCCCTCTGTCCACGAAACTTTAATTGTATCACCTATTTCGGTATCGGTCTTGGTTGCGAGTTTTTTGGAAATAACCGCACCGTCATCGGTAAACGGAATATCGTCTTTATTCAGTTTAAGGTTGATGAAACTTTTGAGTGTTTCGGGGTTTTCGGGAACAAGAACATCAACTTCAAGTTCCTTGTCGGTTCTGTCGGAATAACCTCTGCAAACTTTAAGGTAGCCGAGCATAGACGACTCGATGTTTTCGATGCCGTTAATTTGCGAAACGAGTCCGCTTTCGGCGTAAGAGGTCTGCCCGTCTTTCAAAACGACTTGCAAGTCATACTGCGCAACACCCGTACCTTTGCCGTACTGATTATCGATTACACCGCTTATGGCATCACGAAGTCCGCAAGCGGAAAGCAACAGAGCGGTACATCCCGCAATGCCGACAACGGTAACGAGGAAACGCTTTTTGTTTCTGAAAAGGTTTCTCACCGTAACTTTTGAAGTGAAACTCAGTCTGCTCCAAATGAAATCGACATTTTCAAGGAAAACACGTTTACCGGCTTTCGGCGGTTTGGGTCGCATAAGAACAGACGGAACCGCTTTAAGTTCTTTTCGGCAAGCGAGGTATGCGGCAAGCATTGTTGAGCCGATTGAAATAACAACGCCCGTAATTAAATAGAGCGGCATGAAACTGATTATTGTTTCGGGCATTTCGTACATAATGCCCCACGCCGCACACAGTATTATGGGAACGCAGGTAAATCCGAGAGTTATGCCCAGAATAACACCCACAAGGCTCGCTGTCGAAGCGTACAACAGGTATTTTCCGGAAATCATTTTATTCGAATAACCGAGTGCTTTAAGCGTACCGAGTTGAGTTCTTTCCTCCTCAACCATACGTGTCATTGTTGTAAGGCATACCATAGTTGAAACTATGAAAAAGAACGTCGGGAAAATGTAAGCGAGGCGTTCCATATTAGTTGCCGCCTGACCGTAACCGGTGTAGCCCGGACTGTCATCTCTTGTGTAAACCATCCAGCCGACGCCGTCGTTTATGTTTTTAAGAAGACTTTCGCCTTTTTGATACTCGGTTTTTGCAACGCCCAATTTTGAATTTGCTTCTTCTTCGCTTTCGGCGTATGTTTTTTCGGCTTGTGCTATTATATCTTTTATATTTTGATACTGAGTCATTTTAAGTGCGAGCGTCGCCTGGGCAGTCATATATTTCGTCTGCGCTTCAATCGAGCTGAACTGAAGTTCGTTACCGCTGGACTGTATTTTTTCTTTATACGATGCGAGTTGTTTTTCGGCATCTTCAAGTTGTGCATCGGCACTGTCCAACTGCGTTTTTGCGGCACTGAGTTGACTGTCGGCGGATTCCCACTGAGCGTAACTGCTGTCGTACTCTTTTTTGCCGGTTGCATACTGCTCTTTTGCCACGGCAAGTTCGGAAGTATACTGATCAAGAAGTTGGTCGACCTCAACAATAGCGTCTGCCGCCATACCCTGTGCGGTAAGATTCGAAGCCGCTCTTAACATACTTGCGAGTTGGGGGTTCGTTTCTTCAAGCCTGTCTGCCATTGCCTCAAGATCCAAGTCGCTCTGTGCAACATCTTGATTTGATTTTAAGGTTTCCAAAGTGGTTTTGGTGGTAGTAACAAGCGTTTCGGTGTATTTAATTTCTTTTTCGGCAACGGTCAACTGAACTTTTGCCTCGTCGAGTTTTTCTTTTGCGGCATCCGCCTGCATTTTCTTCGTGTTATATTCGGTCTTTTTGTTGGCAAGTTCCACTTGACTTTGCGAAACCGTCATTATTTTATTGTTATACTCGTTAACGGCTGCCATATATTGATCGCTGCCGTTTTGCAACTGACCTTGAACCTTGCTGTATTCCTCGTCCATAAGTTTTTGGGCATCTTCAAGTTGTTGAGCGCCTGTTTTTTCCTGCTCGTACAATTCGTCAAGTTGCTTTTTACCTTCGGCGAGTTTTTGGTCAACGGTGGATTGAGCCTGATCTATCTGAACCTTTGCCGATGCAACTTTCTGTGCAAGCCCTACAGACAACTGTGCACGGCGTTCTGCGGCAAAACCGTCGGAAACCGCAACGATTTTTTGGCGAACCGAATCAACGAAAGCATCATAATCTTTTGAATAAGCCTCATATTCATCGGCGCCCTGCAAAGTGATATACGCCTCGCTGTAATAATTGATTTTATCGGTAAATGCATCGTTATTGACATAAATAAAGTCACCGAGTTTACCGCTTCCCGCAGTTGTGACACCACGTTCATACGAAACCCAATAAGGGGTCTGCACGATGCCGACGATTTCAAATTCATTGTGTTTGAGATAATATGAAATATCCTCATCATCACCGACAACTTTGATTTTATTGCCGATAACGAACTGTTCGGGAGTTGTAAGCCCGCTGCACGTAACAACACATTGGTTCGGTGCTTCGGGATATCTGCCCTCAAGCAATTTAAGTCGGTTTATGTAATTGGGGTCATCCGCACCGTTTTGGAAATTAACGGCATTGGCAAGGTCAACGCCCAAAACTTTAATGGTAAGTTCCGAACCGTCGATATCGACGATTCCTTCATATTGACCTTTGCTGTTCGGAGTTTGAACGTATCCGTCAACGAACTTGGCACCCTGAACGGCTTCAACGCCCTCAATCTCTCTGACTTTTTGAAGGTCTTCTTCATAAAGACCCAAATACGACTGCAATCTTAAATCCATAAGATTGTATTCGTGATAATACTTATCGGCTGTGTTTATCATATCGGGGCCGACAGCATTCAATCCGCAGAACAACCCGCTGCCCATTGCGACAATAGCAATGATGGAAACAAACCTACTGAAAGTTCGTTTTATTGAACGGAAACTGTCTGTTATATAGGCACTTGTCATTTTTTCGATCCTTTCGTCTTAAGGTACCGTGAGTCACATTACCTTTTTTTCATCTTACCATTCAATATCTGTAACGGACATAGGATTGTCGTTGGTTTCAATATTCACGACACGACCGCTTTTCATTGAAATAACACGGTCAGCCATAGGCGTAAGCGCTTGGTTGTGGGTGATAACTATAACGGTCATACCCGTTTCACGGCTTGTATCCTGCAAGAGTTTAAGAATCTGTTTACCCGTGTTATAGTCAAGAGCGCCCGTAGGCTCGTCGCACAGAAGAAGTTTCGGGTTTTTGGCAAGCGCACGTGCAATTGACACACGCTGTTGTTCACCACCCGAAAGTTGCGCCGGAAAGTTGTTAAGGCGTTCGCCCAAACCGACACGCTCAAGCACTTTTGCGGGATTTAGCGCTTTTGTGCCTATCTGCGTTGCGAGTTCGACGTTTTCAAGGGCTGTAAGGTTCGGAACAAGGTTATAAAACTGAAAAACAAAACCGACGTCAAATCGGCGGTATTCGATAAGGCGTTTGCTGTCATATTCGTTAACAAGATCACCGGCAACACGAACTTTACCGTCGTCGCAGTCATCCATACCGCCCAATATGTTAAGAACGGTTGTTTTACCGGCACCGCTGGCACCGACAATTACACAAAACTCGCCCTGTTCAACATTAAACGTGACACCGTCGGCGGCGTTAATAACGATTTCGCCCATTTTGTATCTTTTGTAAACAGAATCAAATTCAATAAAACTCATTTATTTCAGCCTTTCAAGATGTTTTTTACACGGTTAGTCGATGCAATCAGACTACTTCAATTCACAATATTTTAATTTTACAATATTTGTCGTAACAAGTCAACCAAAATAACGTCTGTAATAAAAACTTAACATTTCAGTTCATTTTTCCGTCACGACAGCGATTTGTAGATTTCTTTCATAACGCCTGATGCTATCGGCAACGCTTCGGAAGAACCCCAGCCCCCGTTTTCGACAACAACGACTATTGCCACGGGGCAGTTCGGATTTGTCGAAAAGCCCGTAAACCACGAATGCGGTTTTTCTGTGTCGGACACTTCCGCCGTGCCCGTTTTACCGCACATCGAAAGCCCTTCAAACCTGTAATCGCCGTAATTTGTTTCGACATTGTTTCGCATCATTTCTTTCACGGTTTTCGCAACTTCGGGGGTAATGTATGTTTCGGTTTTCACACTCGCTTTTGACACTACCCTGCCCGACGGCGATGTAACCGACGAAACGACATACGGCAAAACCGCCTCGCCGTCATTGGCAACAGCCCCCAAAACGGTCAGCATATGATAAGGGTTCACGAGTGTTGTGTACTGCCCGACACTTGCCCATGCGACATCGCCTTCGGAAGCGTTTGAAAGATCGAATTTACCGGCGGATGTTTTGCCGTTTCCGAACGGGAAACTTTTGCCGAATCCGAATTCTTTTGCCGTTTTTTCCAAATTTTCTTTGCCGAGTTTTTGCGACAGCACAGCATATGCGCAGTTGCATGAATTTGCGAAGCATTCGCCGAAATCCATTTTACCGTGAGCATGCGGACAGGTGATTTTCACACCGCCGACCGTTTCTTCGCCCGTGCATTTATAAGTAAACGAAGAAACATCCGCAATATTTTCAACGGCACTTGCGGTAGTGATTATTTTAAAAGTCGAACCGGGTGTATACAAACCGTCAATAAGCCTGTTCATATAAAGACCGTCGTATTTTCCGTTTTTGTTTTCTTCGATCTCCTCGGCAGACGGTTTGTTTTCTATGTCATAATTTGGGCTTGAAACAGAACAAAGAATTTCACCTGTTTTGTAGTTGTAAGCGGCGACAACACCTTTTTTGCCGTTCAGTTTATCGTAAGCAACGGCATTAACGTGGCTGTCAAGCGTCAGCAAAACATCGTTGCCTCTGCCGTATTTTTTAAGTGAATAAATCCCCGTAACGGGGTTGTAGCCGGTAAGTTTTGTTTTGTATGCGGTTTGCACACCCGATGATATATACCCCTCGGTATCACCGACGATATGGAGCGTTGAACGTCGCACTCTTTCGGAGGCGTTATAAACACGGCGATTGTCTTTTGTGCTTGCGAGCAACTCGCCGTTTCTGTCGGTGATATTGCCGGCGGCAATAAAACTGCCGTTTTCCGTAAGATGTTCGTTTGCACGCAACGTTGCCCATTTTTCGCCGTTCACCGCAAAGCGAACGCCCAACAAAATAAGCCCGCCCACAACGGCAAAAACCAAAAGCAGAACCACAAAACTTCTTCTTGCGGTTGTTTTCATTGCTCTGCGCCTCCTTCAAAACCGGGTTTAAAACTTGCGAATGTACGTGTATCCAACGATTTGATGTAAGCCAAAAGACAAAAACTGCTTATGATACTTGAACCGCCTTTGCTGACAAACGGCAACGTAACACCCGTCAGCGGTAAAAGGTCGGTTATCCCGAAAATACTCAGCATAGTTTGGAACAGCATCATCGCAATTGCCCCGACACCCGCTATTGCGTAAAAAGTCGATTTCGTTTTTTTTGCATTCAGCATCGCCCACACAGCGACGGCGGCATAAGTCAGAGGAACAATGAACCCCATAATCAACCCGAATTCTTCGCAAACGACACCGAAAACGAGGTCTTCGGAGGCGGCAAAAACATTTCGGAGTTCGCCGTTACCGAGCCCCAAGCCGAAAAGCCCCCCGCTTGCGGAATAAATGAGCGTTCTTGTTTGCTGATAACCGCCCTCATCCATATATTCCCAAACGTGAAGATATGTTGAAAAACGGCTTGCGACATACGGTTTTAAAATAAGTATCGCAACAGCACCCACCGCCGCCACAAAGCAAACGAGCGAAAGCGTTTTTATATCGCCCGAACGCATAAACGCTATAACGATAAACGTAAAGAAAAATATAAGTGCCGTGCCGAAATCGTACATCAAAAACAGTTCACCCACGCATATCGCCGAAAAGACGATATACATAGTCAGGTTTTTTATGGACTGCAATTTTTCAAGTGTAACGGCACCGACGAATATGAACGCCACTTTCACCAATTCCGACGGTTGAACGGACACACCGCCCAAAGAAAGCCAGTTTTTGGCACCGTTTGTTGTTTCGGCAATCAAAAGCGTAACTCCCAAGGCGAGTATCGATACGCTCGCCAACACCCAACGAATAGACTTTGTTGTTTCGATGTGCCTTAAAAGAACGGTCAAAAAGCAAAAACCGACAACGCCTATAACAAGTGCCGCAAACTGTTTCAGCACCGCTTCGGGGTAAATACTGCCGACAATGGCAAGTCCGACGGAAGAAAAAGCGAAAGCAATCATTTCCAATTCGAAATTGTGTATACGTAAAACGAAACTCGCAAACGCAAAATACAGCCATTGAAGAACCGAAAAAGAAAGATAGACCGCCAAAATGCCGGAACTGAATTCCCCGTCGGGATAAAGGTTCAAAAGCATGGAACAAACATTGAAAAGTCCCAACAGCATAAGCACTATGCCGTAAGAAGGCTTGCCGACGGCACCGCTTTTGTCTTTAATAAATTTATATTTTGCCTCCAAAAGCGTGTATTCAAGACCGCCGATACTTATTTTGTCGCCGTGATGAACATACGCTTTGCCGTTGATTTTTTCGCCGTTTAAGGTTACGCCCGATTTTGAAAAGGTATCGAAAATAACAAACCCTTTGCTTCGGTAAACAATAACGGCGTGAAGCCTTGAAATTGTATCAAACGGCAAAACGATATCGCATTTTTTGTTTCGTCCCAAAGAGGTTTCCCTGTCGTAAAGCGAAAACTCCTCATCGGTGACGGAATTTATCAGTTTGCCCCTTATGGGGTCGGTAGTTTTTTTGAAAAACAGCGCAAGCAACATTCTTGCGACAACATAGACGATTATCGCAAGCATAATATATCGCATATACGGAGCAAACAATTCGATTGCGGATTGCATAAACATCCCTCCGTATCTATAATACCATAATTAACCGCAATAATCAACGAACTCGGCTGTTCAAATGTTAAAGATTTAATAATAAACTGTAAATTCGTTCTTTTTTGACCTTATTTTGACTTTATCGGGCGTTATTTCCTTGACTTTACACTCCCTTATGCGGTATATTTAATGTAGAAAAGAATGTCACCTCGGAGGTATCGCTATGTCAGTCAATAAATTTCTTTACGGCACAATGAACGGCAAAGACGTCAACGCCTTTGTCATTGAAAATAAACACGGCACAACGGTGCAAATAATCGAAAAAGGCGCAACGCTCGATAAAATCATAATCAAAGACAAAAACGGCAAATTCACCGATGTTCTCGTCGGCCACGACAGTCTTGACGGCCATGTTAACCGCGGTGATTATCAGGGCGTTGTTGTCGGGCAGTACGCCAACCGCATTAAAGACGGCAAATTCTTCATAGACGGCACCGAATACAATGTCACACGCAACGAAAAAGGCATCACCTGTTTGCACGGCGGCGGTGAATACAGTTCGGCTGTTTGGTGCGGAAATGCGATTTCGGAAAACGCCGTTTCGTTTACATATCACAGCCCCGACGGTAAAGAGGGTTTCCCCGGCAACGTTGACGTTAAAGTCACCTACACTTTAAACGACAACAACGAAATCGCTCTGGAATACCGTGCCGTTTCCGATAAAAAGACGGTGATAAACCTCACGAATCACGCATATTTTAACCTTAACGGGTTTGACGGCGGAGATGTTCTCGAACACAAAATCAAAATAAACGCCGACCGCTTCACCCCTATTGACGAAACAAGCATTCCCACCGGTGAATTGTGCGAAGTAAAAGGCACTCCGTTTGATTTCACCGAAGAAAAAGCAATCGGCAAAGATATAAACGCCGACTCACCCCAACTCAAAAACGGCAACGGATACGACCACAACTTCTGCATAAGCGATTTTGACGGGACTATCAAGACCGTTGCGGTTGCGAAGTCCGAAAAAAGCGGTATCGTTTTGGAAGTTAAAACCGACCTTCCCGGCATTCAGTTCTACACCGGCAACTTCCTTGACGGCTCTGTTGCGGGTAAAAACGGCGTACCCATGGCACACCGCTCCGCATTTTGTCTTGAAACGCAGGTTTACCCCGACTCGCCGAACCACCCCGAATGGCACTCTTGCGTTTACGACGCCGGCGAGGAATATGTTTCCAACACCGTGTTTGCTTTTTCTCTTTTGTAATTATTGACTATCGGCTTAATTTTTGCTATAATGTGTCAGTTAGACGATACAATCAAAACTTTGTGAAAGGAGTTCATTTATATGAAAAAGAGCATAAAAATATTATCCTTTTTATTCTCAACAGTGTTGCTTGTGACCTCACTTTGCACACCTGCTTTCGCAAAAGATTTCGCACCCAAGTTCGATATTTCGAACCTCGGTGTGCAAACGCAGTATTTATACAGCGAAAACAACGTTTCGTGGCTTCGAAAACTTGTTATAAAAGAAGATATGCTCTCCGTTGAGGGCATAGCCACCGAATCGGTTCTTCACCCCGTAACCGATTACCCTTACACCACCGACGCACCGCACTTCAAATCCGAAGTCGAAGAATGCACAAAAACATACACTCTCGACGAGAACTCTCAACGTGCGGCGTATCTGTACCTTGTAAAGCAGGTCGGTGCCCTCTCGATTATTTCCGAACCGACCGTGTCCGATCAAACAAAAGCCGATTGGCTCCGTGAACAGGGCATTGTTGTTACCGAAGCCGATGAAGAAGACCCCGAAAGAGTTTTAATGATAAGCGCTCTTTACGCCATGATGCGTAACGACCTTTACTATGTCTACACGGGCGAACATCTCACAATACCCGAAGGCTCTACGCTCGAACAGGCAATTGTCATCTATCTTGCCTCACTTTCGGGTCAAGGGTCGGCGCTTGCAACGTTCATATACAAATATTTCGGTCACACATCTTTCGGCAATCTTGAGGATTATATGTATTACACCTCACTTATGGCGCTGTACACAAACGGTTATGTGTCCGCAACCGAAATCCCGAAAATTTCACGCAAGGAAGTTTACAGGCGTGTTGCGATTATGACGATTCGCGGTTACGGTTTGGCTATCGATTCCGAAAAAGCCACTCACGAAGAACTCCAACAAAAATATCTTACCGCAATGCTCGGCACACATTACAAAGTTTCTCTCGATCCGGAATCGCTCGTCAAGGCATCGAAAAATCAATCCATCGCCTACTACATTCTGCAACGTATGGCGTATGAAGATGCGAAACTTACAATATCCTCAACGAAATACAGTTTTGAAAACTGCTTCAAAACCGTTCTTCAAAAAACCGACCGTTTCGACTTAAAAAAAGAGTTTTATTCCGATATTTACGAATACAATCTCTATCTTAAAAACAACCGTTCCGACATTTCGATAAACCCCGTGCCTTTAACAGCCTCATCGCTTGTAACAATCAACGGCAAAGCGGTTATCGGCGGTGAATACACAAAAGTCGCCTTGAAAAATGTCGAACACCAAATAATCAACATAGTTTCACGCTACACCGTAAACGGAAAAACAACGACCTCGCTTTACAAACTCAACGTATACCAAGGAACAACTCCCCCGCCCGACAGCAACATCACGGGCATTGTTCCTACATATAAAGACCCCGCCGTTTCAGACGGTGCGAACAACTCCGCCGGTTCAAACAACAATGCGGGTTCGGTTTCCGGTTCTGCGGGTTCACTTACGCTACCCAACATGTTGCCCTATGTTTCGCAAATCAACGGTGCCGCATCGAACCTTGTCGGCAACATTCTTTCGCTTAACGAAAAAGGTCAACTTGTCGACCAAAACGGCAATGTCATCAGCCAAGCAACTTACGAAACACTTCCCGAAGGCTACAAATATGTGCTCGGTGACGACGGCATCATCAAAGTCGTGCTGATTGACGACACAACTTCCGCAACAGGCGGTGACACTTCAAACGGCACATCAACGGAAGAAAAAACACGGGAAATAATCATTGCCGTTTCCGGTATTGTGTTTGTTGCTTTGGTTGTTGCTTTGATTCTTACATTGGTAATCACAAAAAAGAACCGCAACAAAAAAACATCCGACAGCAAAACAAAAACTCGCAAAGCAAAAGAAAAAGCGAAAAAAGCGAAACGTGAAGCGAAGCAAGCCCGCAAAGAGAATAAGAAGAAATAGTCTTGATGCTTAAAAACAATGACAATAACACATTGCCGACAAGGTATGGGTATTGTCATTGTTTTTTCATAAGTGCCGAAGCACTGTTCTGTTGCAATGTTTTTTTAAAATTTGTTCATATATTTTTCTATATTATGGTATATAATCATTACAGTACATTCCTTAAAGGAGGAACCGACATGGCAAATGCTAAAATTCTTATCGTAGATGATGATATCAACATTTGCGAGTTATTAAGACTTTATCTTGAAAAAGACGGCTTCGATGCCGACGTTGTAACCGACGGATTACGTGCGGTTGAGGTTTTCAACACATATGCACCCGACCTTGTTTTGCTCGACATTATGTTGCCCGGTCTTGACGGCTGGCAAATCTGCCGTGAAATACGCAAAACATCGCAAACCCCCATCATTATGCTTACGGCGAAAGGCGAAACGTTCGACAAAGTTTTGGGTCTTGAACTCGGCGCCGACGATTACATCACAAAACCGTTTGAAACAAAAGAGGTTGTTGCGAGAATCAAAGCGGTTTTACGCCGTTCCGCAAGCAAAACGCCTACAGCCGACGCAACAAAAGAAGTATCTTACGACAAACTCACGATAAACCTCACAAACTACGAATTGCACGTTGACGGCAAGTCGATCGACACACCGCCGAAAGAGTTGGAACTCATTTATCATCTTGCAAGCAATCCGAACCGAGTTTACACCCGTGACCAACTTCTTGACGAAGTTTGGGGATTTGAATACTACGGCGACTCAAGAACGGTAGACGTTCATGTTAAAAGGCTCCGTGAAAAACTTGAGGGCGTTTCCGACAAATGGGAACTTAAAACCGTTTGGGGCGTAGGCTATAAATTTGAAACAAAATGAACCGAAAAATATCATTTTTCAAAAATAAAAAAGGTAATTTTTTCCTTAAATACTTTTTCGTTTTCTCGTCGATTGTTCTTGCGAGTTTCTTTGTTATCGGCATAGCGCTTATGATTTTCGCAACGACAACCATATCGTCGCAAACTCTTAAAGACACTAAAGCCCACGCAACGGAACTTTCAAAAATGACCTCGGAACTGCTCGGTTCGTCCGAAATACAGGATAACCCACGTGGTGCTGTTCTTACACTTTGCAAAAACATCGAACTTTTATCGAAAAGTACAAACTGCGACGCATTTATTACCGACAAAGACGGCAACGTTATCGTCTGCCCTCACACAATGAGCGGATTTGATTTAAGCACCGCAAAAATGTGCGAAACACACGCCGAAATCAAGATTCCCTCAACATATTTGCAGAGGGTGAAAAACGGCACGGTAACTGAATTTTCGACCTTAAACGGTGCTTACGACGGTTACCATTCCATTTCCATGATGCCGATATATGTTAATCACACATATCAAGGTGTTTGTGTTGTCGCATCCCCTATTTCGGATAATTTGGTAAACTATATAGAAAAAGCGTTTATAATGTTTGTGGTTTCCGCCGCAATCGCACTTGTTGTTGTTACAATAGCGGTTTCACTTATGACGGAGCATATCGCAAAGCCGATACGTGAACTCGAAAACGCCACCAAATGCTATGCTTCGGGCGATTTTTCATACAGAGTGCCCGAACTCAACTCCAACGACGAACTTGCTGAACTTATTACGAAATTCAACGCCATGGCAACTTCGCTTTCGCAAATCGAAGATTCAAGAAGAAGTTTTGTTGCCAATGTTTCGCACGAGTTTAAAACGCCCATGACTACGATAGGCGGTTTCATTAACGGCATTCTTGACGGCACCATACCGCCCGAAAAACAGGGCTATTATCTTAACATAGTTTCATCCGAGATAAAACGGCTTTCCAAAATGGTTAATATGATGCTGAATATATCAAAAATCGAAACAGGCAATGTCAATATGAAAATCGAAAAGTTTGATATATCGCAAAAACTTGTTACCACTTTTTTGGGATTCGAACAACTGATTTCCGAAAAGAACATCGAAGTCAACGGTTTTGAAGACCTTGTTCCCGCTGTTATTCACGGCGACAGCGCAATGATTGACCAAGCGATATACAATCTTGCCGACAATGCCGTTAAATTCACCGAAAAAGGCGGTAAAATAACGGTCAACACCGCTTGCGATAACAATTATGTCTATTTCGCCATAACAAACACCGGAAAAGGCATTCCCGAAAAAGACCTTGAAAAAGTATTCCAGCGTTTTTATAAAGTCGATGAGTCAAGAAGCACGGATGTCAAAAGCACGGGGCTCGGTCTTTACTTGATAAAAAGCATAATCGACCTTCATAACGGAACAATAACTCTTGAAAGCGAAGTCGACAAATTTACACGTTTTACGGTCAGACTTCCCAAATAACAGGCTGTTTTTACCGACTATTTAACTTTTATTTATTATATATTCATAATCTTCTGCTATAATCACGGCAGAAACGGAGGAAGATACCTATGGACGAACTTTTTAACAACATTCCCGAAAATAACGGTAACGGCGAGCAAACCGAATATCAACCGCAAACACCGATTGAACCTGTTTCACAGCCTGTTACGGAACCTGTTTCACAGCCTGTTACGGAACCTGTTTCACAACCTGTTACGGAACCTGTTTCACAACCTGTTACGGAACCTGTTTCGGCACATCAAACGGAAAACGATGTTTCGGGAACGCCGAACGGCAACAACGCTTCAACCCAAGCACCGAACGGTACGCCGTACAATCAAATGCCACCGTACAATCAAACCCAAAACAGTGCACAGGGAATGCCCCCTCACCAACCCGTGAATATGGGCGGTCGGGCGTACAACAGCACCTACAACTCCGCTCCTTATAATTCGAGCAATCCTTCACAGCCTCAATACGGTGCACAGCGTCCTTACGGTACCGCACCCACAATGGCACCTCAGCCTCAATACGGCAATCCGCAACCTCACAAAAAAGCAAAGCCGAAAGCCGGAAAAATCGTTTTCATAACTTTGGTTTGCATTTCCATAGTTATCGCATCTTTGGCGATAGGGCTTAAATCCGAAGGTACAACCTCGTCTTCCGTTGAAAAGGCATCCGATTCGGCTAAAGAAAATGTCGGCGGTGCAACGCCCTCTCTTGAAGATTCGCCTGTATCATATTCCGAATATTCCGGCAAAGGCGCCATGACACCGGAACAAATCTACAACGAAATCAAAGAAATCAACGTAGGTATACTTGTTTATTCGAAAAATCAAAAAGTCGGCGAAGGCTCCGGTATTGTTGTCGGTAATGACAGCGACAAAAAATACACTTACATTTTAACCGCCGCACACGTTATTTCCGACAGCGGTGTCAATGTTCAGGTTCAATTCAGCAACGAATCCGAATACTCTGCCGAAATCGTCGGTTTCGATACCAAAACCGATGTAGGCGTTTTGAGAATAGAAGCCACCGGATTTAAAAGCGCAAAATTCGGAAATTCCGACAAACTCACCGTCGGTCAAACGGTTTACGCTATCGGTAACCCCGGCGGAACGGAATTTTTCGGTTCTTTCACAAGCGGTATGATTAGTGCGATCGACCGCCCCGTTCCCACAACAAACAGTTCTTATGACCTTCCGTGCATTCAGCACAACGCCGCAATAAACCCCGGCAACTCCGGTGGTGCGCTCGTTAACGAATACGGTCAAGTTATAGGTCTTAATTCCTCAAAAATCTCAAGCACCGAATACGAAGGCATGGGCTTTTCCGTTCCGAGTGCCACGGTTATTGAGGTTTACAACGAGATTGTCAAAAACGGTTATGTTTCCAACAGACCGATGTTGGGTATAACATATTTCCCTGTTTCAAGCGATTACACCTATTCGGCAATTGCTTGGAAAAGCAACCTCCCCTACGGTTCAATCGTTATCGCATCAATTAACGAAACCAGCGATGCCGCAAAGAAAAACATTCAAGTAGGCGATATTATCACCTCCGTTAACGGCAAAGAACTTGAATCGACCGACACACTTCTTGAAGCGATTGAAAACGGAAAAGTCGGTGAAGAACTCAAACTCGGCATTTGCAGGCTCAACAGCAACGGCTCGGTAAATTCAACATTTGAAACAAACGTAAAACTTGTTGAAGACAAAGGCGACAACACCGTTACCGAAAGCCAAACAGAGGTTGATCCTTTCAGCAGTTACTTCCCGAATTTTGATTATTGATTTTAAAGGGGCTGTAAAAAAGTGCAGACCGCATAAAACGAGAACGAACCCGCCTTAAACGGCGATTTTTCGGGACTTTCCGACTTAAATAAAGGGCTCTACGGGTGACAATACACCTGTAGAACCCTTTACTTTTTTATATATTATACGGATCTATTTTTCCCAACGGTCGATCTTACCCCGTTGCATTGCGCCCACGATTTTTTCGGGCACATCACCGTACCGAGTCGAAAGTTCGGCAAGAAGTTTTTTAACTTCCTCACGTTTCGTATTTTCATCGGCGGGGCAATTGCTTTTCACAACGGGCAAATTAAGACGTTCCGCCGCCGCTTCAACCTCACGTTCACGAACATAGACAAGTGGCCTTATCATCGTGATATCTCGCCGAGAAAGGTATGTGACGGGTGCAAAACAACCGACTCTGCTTTCGATAAGCAAATTCATCACAAAAGTTTCCGCAGCATCGTCAAGATGATGCCCCAAAGCGATTTTGTTGCACCCCAACTCTTTGGCGGTGTCGTGCAAAATCCCCCTGCGCATTCTCGAACAAAGTCCGCACGGGTTTGTTTCTTTTCGAATATTGAACACTATTTCATATAAATCCGTCGGCTTCACAACGTATTCAACGCCGTAACCCTCGCACATTTCACGAATTTTCGAAAAGTCACCGTCTTTATTGTTAAATCGCATATCCAATGTTATTGCGACAACTTCAAAGTCGGCTGAATAAAACCTTTTAAGTTCGCAAAGTGCTTTCAGCAATATTAAAGAGTCTTTTCCACCGGAAACGCCGACGGCGATTTTGTCGCCGGACTGTATCATTTTATAATCATCAACCGCCGCTCTTATGCGACTTAAAATTCTTCTCATATATTTCCACACCAACAGACCGCAGAATCAAAGTTTTGCAACTTCGGATTCCAATTTTGACATAACTTTTTCAAGAATTTCACGAGGGCATGCGACATTAAACCGTGAAAAGCCCTTGCCGTTTTCACCGAACCAAAATCCGGGATCTTGAATAATTCCGCATTTATCACGAAGAAAAACATCCAATTCTTCGTCGCTCATACCTAATTTTCTCATATCGAGCCAAACAAGATATGTGCCTTGACAGTCGAACATTTTAATTTGCGGTATGCGTTCGATAACGCTTTTGACGTATTCAATGTTGGCGTCTATGTATTTTCTTACGTCATCTATCCAATAATCGCACTCCGTATATGCCGTTACGGTTGCGGGGCGTGAAACACAGTTTATACAGGAATAACCGTCTGCACTCAACCGTTTTTTAAAGCGTTCACGAAGCCCCTCGTTCGCAATAATTATATTCGAGGTGCCGAGCCCCGCAAGGTTGAATGTTTTGCTTACGGCGGTGCAAATGACGGTGTTATCGGCAAATTTTTCGTCGACATTGTTTATGATGGTATGTTCCGCACCCTCTCTCAAAATATCAAAATGTATTTCGTCGGAAACGAGGATAACGTTGTTCTTTAAGCATATTTCACCGACTTTTGCGAGTTCGTGTTTTTCCCACACTCTGCCGACGGGGTTATGCGGACTGCACAACAACATCATTTTGACATCGTCTTGAGAAGCGATTTTTTCCAATTCGTCAAAATTCATTTCGTATTTGTCGCCGTTTACAACAAGCGGATTATCCGCAATAACTCTGCCGTTATTGACGATTGATGCGGAAAAAGGATAATAAACGGGCGATTGAATTATGATTTTGTCGCCGGGTGATGTAAACGTTCTTATGGCGGTGTTTATTGCAAACACGACCCCACCGACGCACACTATCCAATCGTTTTCAATCTTGAAGTTGTGACGGCGCCAAAGAAAATTACGCACGGCATCACGGTATGTTTTGTCGGCATCGGTATAGCAAAAGAAACCGTTTTCGGCAAAATTCTTGACGGCATTTATAACTTCGGGCGGTGTTTTAAACTCCATATCCGCAACGGAAAGCGGATACGCTCCGTGTTCTATGACACCGTCTTCAACAACGGTATCCCATTTGTAAGACCCTGTTCCCCTGCGGTTTACGATTTCATTAAACATAGTTTTAACCTCTGATAAAAAGAATTGACGATGCGAGCATTGTTTGACCCGCAAAATATGTGACCATATTAAACACTTTAAGCGGTTTTTTGCCTTTTTGACCGCCGAACAGTATAAGCCCCAGCGATGCATCGGAAAGCATAAACCCGAACGCACCGAGCGACAGAAGTATGACAGCCCATATTCCGTGTTCGCCGCCCGAAAGCAAATAGCCGATACCCAAAGCGCTTGCTTTCACAAACATCGTGATAAGAATAAGCGTATAAAACCCGACTGCAACTTTTAAGAAGTTTGTTGAAAACTCAATTTTAAATTTGAACACCGAAACGACCGCAACAATAACGAACGCAAGCGTCACGGCAAGTTCGGGGATATTGAACATTTTATAATCGGGAACGATGACGGGCAAAGTTCTTATGAAACAGCGTATATACATTATGTGACCCAAAAAGAAACTTATAAACCCGATTGCGAAATAAGTGTTTGTTGATTTTGCGTGTAAAAAGTAATCGCCTACCCAACCGAGAACAAGCCCCGCAACCATCATAACGGCGTAGGTTGATTTGTTGTCGGCAATAAACATCGACAGAACGCCGACACCGACAAACCCCGTTGAGCATATCATTTTGTAAACGAGTGATTTAAAACACATTCCGGGCCATTGTGCTTTTAAAAACAACGGCGTAAAAATTATCTCAGCAATTACGCAAACGGCAAACAATATCCGTAAAACCATTATTAAACTCCTTTGTACTCACCGCATTACCATTTTAAATCTTTAATTAAAACGGTGCTGAAAAGTTCTTGGCGTTCAAGTCCTATAGTTCCGATGCCGACGACATCGCCGGAACCTTTTATGCTGACATCGGCAAACTGTTTAAGATTGACTATTTGCAAAGTTTGAGGGTTAAATTCAACTTCGACATAGCAATCGTGATATTTGAGAGAATACTGAATGTTTTTCGCAAAGACGGTAACGATCGGATGATTGACCGTGCCGTCGATACGTTCTTTTGACATCGGTGAAAATACCGCACCCGTGTAACTCGGCGCTATTTCGGAATTTTCTGCAATGGGTTCGGGATTATCCTCCGAAACAAGCACAAAAGAAAACTTAACATTGCCGTTTGAAAGGACTTTATATGTATAACTTTTAATTCCCGCGGGGTCTGTAAGATACGAGCCTTTCTCCCTTGAAAATACGGGGAAAAGCGACATATCCGCATCGCCTTTTTCGTGAATATACGGTTCACTTTCAGCCTGTTCCCGTGTTACGAAAACACCCAATCCCTCAACAAATCCCAAAAGCCTGTTTACCAAATCGTCGTTGACGTTTTCACCGCCCTCGGATATAACTCTGTTTGCGGGGTCGCCGGGAAGTTCCTGATATTCGATTTTTGTAAAGCCGGGTTTTTCGGCTTTCGCTTTATTCATAACAAGAGCATAAATTTCGACAATATCCGCAGCGGATTTTTTCGTATCGAGCAATGTATTCTTTATTTGCGAAGTTGAAGCACCGCCCGAAATTTGGTTCGTTTGGGCATTGCCGTTACCGGAATAATTATTATTGCCCGAAACATTACCGCCGACAACAGTGCTACCGTTGACATCCGTTGCGGGAACATTGACACCGTTGTCGATAACATAACCGTTGTTATCGGTAACCGCATTTCCGCCGACATTGACATCGCCCGTGCCGACGCTGTCGTTACCGTTTTGCTGAACAAGACCCGCAGAGCCGTTCTTGTTTTCTTCGGCAACAACACCGACAATGACCAAGCCGATGTAACTGCTAAAACCCAATAACAGGCTTAAAGCGACACATCCGACAGTATAGGCGATTTTCTTTTTATTCTTTTTCATAATAATACCTCGTAAAACAATCATGCGAGTCAGCACGGAAACTCCGCACAAAAACGTCTGATAATAGATTATATTAAATCGAAGAAAATGTCAACCGAATTAACAACATCATAACAAAATCGCAATAAAAAGTGCAAAAAAGCCGACTTGCTTTCGCAAGTCGGCTAAGTAACAGTGTATTAAATCAATACTTGAAATCTGTGTATTTAGCGTTGAATTCAAGTTCGCCGGTAGCATTGATAGAACCGTTAAGGTTTGCTTTGATGTAGCCAACGCCACAATGAGTGATGCTTACGAATTTGCCGTCTGCGGTCATTTCAGCGGTGATTGTATAATCCTTGTAGAGGATTTCACCTTCAAGGCTCTTAACGATGCTGATGTTAGCAGCTTCTTTTTCAACATCCTTGTAATCAAGGAATTCTTTAGACATACGAACAAGTCCGTCTGCATCGTCGTAAGAGGGGTTTGTGCACTCAGCCATAACAATAACTACTTTGTAGTTGCCGTTGCTGAGTTTTTCAGCGGTAGCACTCTTAACGTAATTCTTCGAGCAGTCGCTGGAGGGCATACGGTTTTTGGCATCGTCGGAACCTTTTGCGTTAGTTCTGACTTCCGCTTCATCTTCTGTTGTCATGAAACTTTCCAAGATGGGTGTGATAACACCGTCAAGGAAACCGAGACCTTCGATTTTGATGGGTCTCTGCCAGCTGATTTTGTTATAACCGGCAACACCGCTCTTGTGGATAGCGTTAGCGGATTTCTGATAGAAAGCGAGAGGGTCTGCAACAACAGGATCGTTGCTTGCTGCGGGAGCACTTGCTGTTCCGCCACCGTTGGAATTGCCTGCGGGTGCTGAAGAACCGGAGTCACCTGTGGAAGTTGAGCCACCTGTGGAGGTTGAACCGCCTGTGGGTGTTGAACCAGTTGCGTCACCTGTGGAGGTTGAACCGCCTGTTGAAACATCACCGCCGGTTGAACCCGAAGGAGTGCCTGCGGAAACGCTGCCGCCTGTTGAAACATTGCCGGAACCAACGGCGCCGTCACCGGTACCTTCGGCTGCAACAGTGCCACCGTCTTTTAAGAGGGTGATTACGGAAACTACGGAAACCGCGTTGCTTGTAACAATTGTGAAGAGAAGTGCTATACTGAGAATTATAGCAATAACCTTCATATCTGAATTTTTCATTGGTATAATACCCCTTTCACTATGTTGCCCACTTAGGGTAACATAACATTCTTTTACAGTATCTTTAGATTAACTCAAACATCGAAAAAAGTCAAGTCAAAATTATCCTAAAAAATATGCAACTTCGCAAATTCGTCAAAAAGCCGAAAATGGATTACATTTTTTGTGTATTCCATATATCCTTTGCATATTCGTTGATTGCCCTATCCGCCGCAAATCTGCCGGAAGAAGCAATATTCATAAGCGACATTTGATTCCACTTTTTGCGGTCGAGGAATGTTTCACGGATTTTCTTTTGCGCACGCTGATAATCGGCGAAATCCGCAAGAACCATAAATGGGTCGTGATGAATAATCGTACCCGAAATATCGGAAAAGTCTTTTCCGTCGATCCCCCCGCGAGAAATGAAGTCGAGAACTTTTCTGAGTTCGGCGTTATTGTTATAATAGTTTTGGGGATTGTAGCCGTTCTTTTTAAGATCGGCAACTTCGTCGGCACGCATACCGAAAAGGAACATATTGTCGTCGCCTACCGCCTCGTGGATTTCAACATTGGCACCGTCTAAAGTGCCGACCGTGAGCGCACCGTTCATCATAAGTTTCATGTTACCCGTACCGCTTGCCTCTTTGCCCGCAAGCGAAATCTGTTCCGAAACATCGGCGGCGGGCATAAGCCGTTCGGCATTTGTGACATTATAATCCTCAACATAAAGAACCTTGAGTCTGCCTTTAACATCGGGGTCTTTGTCAATCATTTCGCCGAGAGCGAGAATCATACTTATGATTCGCTGTGCTACATAGTAACCGGGGGCCGCTTTCGCACCGAATATATATGTTTTGGGAACGAAATCGCCGTCGGGATTTTCTTTTATCGCAAGGTATTCCGAAACAATGTTAAAAGCGTTAAGGTGTTGACGTTTATACTCGTGCAAGCGTTTGACTTGAACATCAAAAATCGAGTCCGTGTCGAGTTTTACGCCGGTAGTTTTAAAAATATGTTTTGCGAATTCTTCCTTGTTCGCTTTTTTGATTGCGCCGATTTTTTCAAGAACTTCGTCATCGTCTTTGAAGTCGGCAAGTTTCGAAAGACACTCCGCATCGTAAACGAATTTATCGTCACCGAGAATTTCTTTAATGTATTCGGTGAGTTTCGGGTTCGCCTGACAAAGCCAACGTCTGTGCGCTATGCCGTTTGTGACGTTCGTGAATTTGTCGGGCGTAAGTTTATAAAAATCGTTAAAGAGTGACTCTTTAAGTATTCCGCTGTGAAGTGCCGAAACACCGTTTACACTGTGGCATGCCGCAACACAGAGGTTAGCCATTCGAACGGCACCGCCCGAAATGATGGCTGTGCGCTCAACGTAATCAGCATCGTGGGTATTCTCCCAAACGTAAGCACGGAATCGGTTGTCGATTTCCTTAATAATATCGTATACACGAGGAATAAGGCGTTTAACCAGTTCCTCGCTCCAGCACTCAAGAGCCTCGCTCATAACCGTGTGATTTGTATACGCAACGGTGTTTGTAACAAGACGCCACGCATCGTCCCAACCGTAACCGCATTCATCAAGAAGAATACGCATAAGTTCGGGAATAGCCATTGTGGGGTGAGTGTCGTTAATGTGAATCGCAAGTTTTTCGGGAAGATTGTCGACCGTGCCGTATTCACGAAGATGATGACGAACAATATCCTGTATCGATGCGGAAACAAGGAAATATTGCTGACGAAGTCTTAACGATTTTCCCTCCGGATGATTATCCATAGGATAAAGGACTTTGCTTATAACTTCCGCCATCGCCTGACGTTCCATGGAACGCATAAAATCGCCTTGATTAAAGGATTTCATATCGAATTCCGGCGCTCTGGCACTCCAAAGACGAAGAACACTTATGCCTTTGCCGTCTTTACCCGCAACAAACATATCGTACGGTACCGCCTGAATAACATTGCCGTCTTCGATTTCAACATGGTGATATTGATTGTCCCAAACCTCTTTGACTCTGCCCTCAAAACAGACGTTAACGGCACTGCTCTCACGAGGGGAAAGCCAAACCTCACCGCCGGGAAGCCAGTTATCGGGCAATTCGGTCTGCCTGCCCTCGACGAGTTTTTGACGGAATATTCCGTATTCGTAAAGAATCGAATATCCCCTTGCGGGGTAGCCTTGTGTTGCAAGCGCATCAAGATAGCAAGCCGCAAGCCTACCGAGACCGCCGTTGCCGAGACCGGCATCGGGTTCGCATTCGTAAAGGCTTTCGATTTTAATGTTATAATCTTTGAGAACGCTTTTAAACGTTTCGGTAAGATTCAAGTTGAAAAGAGTGTTCTTCAAAGAACGACCCATAAGAAACTCCATCGAAAGGTAGCACACACGCTTTTTGCCCTCATCGTCAACCTTTCTTGAAAACTCTGCTCTCCCCTGCGCCATCATATCACGCAATATCATAGCAATCGCTTTATAATACTGCTCATAAGTCGCATTTTCGGTGGAAATGCCGAAATAGTGAAGAAGTTTATTTTCAAGCAACTCCTTTGCTTGCTTCTTTGTGAGTTTATAATTCATACAAAACCTCCAAAAAGTTTTATAAAAATATAGTTTTTACCTTGTTCAATTATACATATTACACTAAAAACAGCATAAAATCAACCGTAAAGCAAAAGAAATAGTGCATAATATATCATTACCTTTTTAGGAACATTTTTACAATTGGTTGCAAATGGAAATCGAGTGGTATTGCAAAAGCCGAACTTGTGCCTTGAAATTCAACGGTTCTGCGGGAAGCAACAAGCATTGCACATAAAGATGTGCATTCGGAAGAAAGTTTTTTCGAAAGTCTGCTCATCGATATGTTTTGTTCTGCATAAGATCTCAAGCCAACAACCCGTTTTGCTCGCCTCCTTCAAGGCAATTTCAATTTAGAAACAAAATCCTTCTTTCCACCCACGCCCGCAGGCACTTCACAATGCAAGGCATTGCTTCACACACCGAATGTGTACTTATCGTGTCACAAGACTCACTTAGTTGAAAAACAACAACCTTTGTCCTGCGGACAAAGGTTGTTGTTTTTCTGGCGCAGAAGGAGAGACTCGAACTCTCGCGCCGGTTTCCCGACCTACGCCCTTAGCAGGGGCGCCTCGTCACCAACTTGAGTACTTCTGCATGGTAACTTATATTATAAAATTTCAGTTGTTATCGCTGGCGGAGAGAGTGGGATTCGAACCCACGGTACGTTGCCGTACGACGGTTTTCAAGACCGTTCCGTTATAACCACTTCGGTATCTCTGCATTTATCGACTTCGATATATTATCATATCACAACGGAAATGTCAACCGTTTTTTTAGGTTTTTTAATTTTTCGTTTTATACAGTTTTTAAAAACCGTGTTGCGTTAGGTTTCCGTCACCTTAA